>JAEUIF010001170.1 GCA_016795185.1 Planctomycetia bacterium
GGCGCTACGGGTACGGCGGGTTCGTGCGTTTGGAACATCACGGTCCCGGCTGCGCCCGCATGATGATCGACGGCCAGCTGTTTCGCGAGATCGCCGATAACTGCTGGAGCCCGCGCCGCCGGTTGGCCGAGTGCAAGCAGGCCGGCATTGACGTGCAGGTGCTGTCCACGGTGCCCGTGATGTTCAGCTACTGGGCCAAACCGCGCGACGCCGCCGATCTGGCGCGCATCCTCAACGATCACCTGGCCGAGGTGGTCGGCAAGTTCCCGCAGCGATTCGTCGGCCTGGGCACGCTGCCGATGCAGGCCCCCGAACTGGCCGTGCGCGAACTGGAACGCTGCGTGCAGGAACTGGGCCTGCCGGGCGTGCAGATCGGGACGCACGTCAATGGCTGGAACCTCGATCAGCCGGAGTTGTTTCCGGTGTTCGAGGCGGCGCAACGATTGCGGGCCGCCGTGTTCGTGCATCCGTGGGACGTGCTGGCGAAGGAACGCATGGGCCGCTATTTCCTCAGCTGGCTGGTCGGCATGCCGGCGGAAACCTCGCTGGCCATCTGCTCGCTGATCTTCGGCGGCGTGCTAGAGCGGCTGCCGAGGTTGCGCATCGCCTTCGCGCATGGCGGCGGGGCGTTTCCCGGCACCATTGGCCGCATCGAGCAGGGCTTCCACGCCCGGCAAGATCTATGCGGCGTCAACGGCATCCGCAACCCGCGCAGCTATCTCGGCCGCTTCTACCTCGATTCGCTGGTCCACGACGCCGACGCACTCCGGCAGCTGATCCGCCTGGTGGGCGTCGAGCGCATCGCGCTCGGCAGCGATTATCCGTTTCCGCTGGGCGAGAACGTGCCGGGTCAGCTGATCGAGTCGTTGACGGAGTTATCGGCGTCGCAGCGCGAACGGTTATGTTCGGGCACGGCTTTGGAGTTTCTCGGTTTGCCGGCGGAACGGTTTGCGATTCGAGGCGAGCGGCGGGCGTAAGCCCGCTGTTGGCAGCGCCAGTCGCAGGCGATGCCAACCGCGGCTTTCAATCGTTGATTTCTTCGGGTGTCCGCGTTCAGTGTGCAGTGCCAGCCGCCGGCGCTGCCAACAGCGGGCTTACGCCCGCCGCTCGCCCGGAATGGCTGAAGGGCTTGTCCATGTCGGATTCAACTCTCTCTGCGAGTGCGGCCGAACTGGTCGATGTCATCGACGACGCGGGGCGGACGGTCGGCGTCGTCCCACGGCGAGAGATGCGCGCCGGCCGGCTGCCGCACCGTTGCGTTTACGTGCTGGTCTTCAACCGCCAGGGCGAACTGTTCCTGCACCTGCGGACGGCGACCAAGGATGTCTATCCATCGCACTGGGATGTTGCCGTCGGTGGCGTGCTGGCGGCCGGCGAGGATTTCGAGGCGGGGGCCGTGCGGGAACTGCGCGAGGAACTGGGCGTCGTTGCCGAGTTGACACCGTTGTTCCCGTTTCGTTACGCGGACAGCGCGACCGTGGTGCAGGGCAGGGTGTATCGCGCGGTCCACGACGGACCATTTCGGTTGCAGGCGGTGGAAGTGGCGCGCGGAGAATTTGCGGACGTTGCAACGGTGAGCGAGCGCAGCCGGCGCGAACCGTTCTGCCCCGATGGGCTGGCGGTGCTCGCGGAGTATCTGCGGCACGTTACTTTTCCGCAGCCAACTTCGTCACAACCGGCATAGATGGGCATTCACGCGGTAGGGGCACACTGCCGGGCATTTCGCGGCTGCACCTGGCGTCCAGGCTGGACGATAGACTTCCTGTCGCATTCTCTTCGGTCATACGTTGGCTGCGTTGCCAGGAAGGCACCCATGCGTCGCTTGCTGCTGGCCGGATGGCTGATCGTGTCATGCGCTTCGCAGGCGAAGGCGCAGTCGCCCGACTGCTGCGAACCGCGCCCCTGCCCGTATCCGCGCACTTGCTGGCGCGTGGGCCATCCGGCAGGATACCACCAAACGCAATGGGGCGGCCCGGCGTGCTACGCGCCCACCCGCTGGACGCAAAGCCCGCCGCAACCGCCGTGCCCACCACCCTGCTGTTCGGTCGGCGAACCGGCGGTCGAGGCGGTCGCGCCTACGCCCGAACTGCTGCCTGCTCCTCGCTTGAAGGAGGAATAAGGTCTCGCGCGAGGGGCGACGTTGCCTTTGCATCCTCTCATCGCCGTGTTCGATGGGGAGAGGCAGTGCATCGCGGCGTGCTACACCGCGGTCTCACCAGGTCCATCGTCGCGGTGTCGCCCGCGGCGACCAAGTCCACCCACCGTTTCTGAATTCCGCGCTGTCACGAGCAGCACACCGTAGGTCAGGCGCTGGCGGTCACCGAAAGTCGCACCGGGGGTTGCGCTCCTTCGGCGGGCAGGGCTTGGCACTGGCGCGCCGATAGGTGGCCTTGAGGTCGAACTCGGAAAGTGGCTCGCGGGATGGACCCTGATGGTGGTGCAGCGCCGTGTCGCCGGATAGAATCTTGGTATCGACCCTGCCGTTCGGCGCGAGGACGGTACTTCCGAGGTTCAGGCGGCGTGGCTCCCGTGGAACAACAACTGAACGAGTTGCTCGTACGCTGGCAGGAACTGACCGAACAGGGTCAGTCCGTCACCGCCGAGGACCTTTGCCCCACTTCCCCGGACCTGGCCTCGGCGCTGCGCGATCGCATCGAGGACCTCAAGTCGCGCACGCTCAGCTTGGCCCGGCAAATCCGGCCTCCCATGCCGCCGCCCGAACTGACCGTGGACGCCCAACCGACGGCGCGCGACCTGGGGCCGAGCAAGTTTCCCCGAGTGGCGAACTACGAAATTCTCGGCGTGCTCGGCAGCGGCGGCATGGGCGTGGTCTACAAGGCCCGGCAAACGTCGCTCAATCGCATCGTGGCTTTGAAGACGATTCTGACGGGTGCGATTGGCAATACCGTCGCCCTGGCCCGCTTTCGCCAGGAAGCCGAGGCGGTAGCTCGCTTGCAGCACCCGAACATCGTGCAGATTTACGAGGTCGGCGAGGCCCAGGGGCAGCCGTTCTTCTCGCTCGAATTCGTGGACGGCGGCAGCCTCGATAAGCGACTCAACGGCACGCCGCTCGCCGCCCGGCAGGCCGCGCAACTCCTGGAAACCCTGGCCCGCGCCATCGAAGCAGCGCATCAGCGCGGCGTGATTCATCGCGATCTGAAACCGGCCAACGTGTTGCTGGCGCTCGATAGTCAGGTGCCGTTGCCCGCCTCGGATTCCAAGGATTTTTCGCACCTGGCCACGGTCCACATGCCGCTGGCCACGGCGGTGCCCAAGATCACGGATTTCGGCCTGGCCAAGCAACTCGGTTCCAACTCCGACCTGTCGCGCAGCGGCGCGGTGCTGGGCACGCCCAGCTACATGTCGCCGGAGCAAGCCGACGGCCGGGGCCGCGAAATCGGGCCGGCGTCGGACGTCTATTCACTCGGCGCGATCCTCTACGAGATGCTCACGGGCCGCCCGCCGTTCCGCGCCGAGACGGCGCTCGACACCATGTTTCAAGTGGTCCATCACGAGCCGGTGCCGCCGCGCCAGTTGCAGCCCAAGGTGCCGCTCGACCTCGAAACGGTTTGCTTGAAGTGCCTGGAGAAAGAACCGCGCAACCGCTACGCCAGCGCCGCGGCGCTGGCGGACGATCTGCACCGCTTCGTCAACGATGAGCCGGTGCTGGCGCGGCCGGTCAGCAAGTGGGAGCAAATGCACCGCTGGGGCCAGCGCAACCCGCTGGTGGCGGGCCTGGCCGGCGCGCTGCTGCTGGTTATCCTGCTCGGCCTGGCCGTCAGCTGGCATTTCGCCTGGGAAGCCCAGGCCCGGGCGCGCGACGCCGAGGCCAACGAACAGCTGGCCATCCAGCAAGCGGCGGCGGCCCAGGCGGCCTTCAAGCAATCGCTGGACTTCATGAACGGTGTGGCCGGCGATCTGCTCGAAGGCAGCGAGTTGCCGCGCATGGCCGCGCTCGATCCGCTGCGCGACAAGATCAAGGACCAGTATCTGAAGCTGCTCGAACAGCACGGTCATGACCCGCGTGTGAAACGCGAAGCCGCCGGTATCTACCTGCGCCTCGGTCGACTGGAATACGCTACCGGCAAGAAAGACCTGGCTCTGGAGCACTACCGCCGCGCACTGGTAATCTACGGCGAATTGGCGCGCGAGACTCCGGACGAACCGACGCTGCGCCGCCGCCTGGTGGATGTCCACCTGCGCCGCGGCATGCTGCTCGACGACACCGACAAGGTGGAGGCGGCCCAAGCCGAATTCACCCAGGCCCTGGAGCAGTTACGGCAACTCGCGCAAGTATCGCCTGGCCCGGAGCAAAAACTGCTGGAAGCGGAGGTGCTGCACCAGCGCGGCGTGCTGCATTCGCGCCGCAGCCAGTGGCCCGCGGCGCTGGCGCAATACGATCAGTCGTTGAAATCACGGCAAGCTCTGTTCGACACCGACCCGCAGCACGTGCAATACCGCCGCGACCTGGCCCGCAGCCACGGCTACATCGGCGATGTGTACATGGGCCTGGGGGATGAGACGCGCGCCCGCAAAGCGTATCAGGCTTCGCACGAGTTGCGCTGGCAACTGTTCGAGGACAACCAGAAGAGCCCCGCCGTCAAGGACCCGGACCTGAAATTCCAGCTCGCTCGCAGCTTCGAGAACACCGGCAACCTTTACCGCAAGCGCGGCAGCCGGCCGGAGCAGGCCATCCGCGATTACAGCCAGGCCAAGGCGTATCAGCAGGAACTGGTGCAGTACAACTCCCTGGTGACTGATTACCAGGGCGACCTCGGCCGGACCAGCAACTGCCTCGGTGCGTTGCTCACCGACCTGGGCCGGCGCGACGAAGCCATCAAGCACCTGGAGCAAGCACACACGGTCTTCAAGCAATTGAACGAAGGTGACCGGCGCGATGCGTCCTTTCTCATCGGGCTGGCCTGGAGCCGCGCCTGGCTGGGCAAAGCGCTGTTCGACGACCAGCCGGCTGCCGCTCTCGAACTGCTCTCCCAGGCGCGCAAGAACTTCGACGCCCTGCCTCGTGTTCGTCTGGACTCGGACAGCTGGTACAACCGCGCCCTGGTCTACGCCCTGCTCGCCGAGCACGAAGCCAATGCGATGGAAAAAGACCCGGCCGCGCGCCGCGAACGCGACGAGGCCCGGCGGGACTACCAGGCCCGCGCCCTGGAGGCGCTCGGGCAGGCCATCGAAAAGGGCTATGCCAATCTCGAACAGTTCAAGTCCGACCGGGGCCTGAAAGACCTGCGGGACCGCAAGGAATTTCAGGAACTGGTCGCCGCCTTGCAGAAGAAGTTGACTCCCGCCTGATCTTATCTTTCATCGAGCCGGCACTTTGGGCGAATGGCGTAAGGTGCGCGGATTGGCCGAACAGCCGCGCCGCTGGCTGGTCTTTTCAAATTCGAGGAAATTCGTTCCAATCGCCGTGGGATGCCGCGCTCCCGATTTGGCCCGACCGGGCCTTGCCCAGACCACGCGGCTTCTCCAGCTCTCACCTGGGACGTACCAGCGATCAGGCCGTGACTCGCCAACCCGAGGAACCTACCAACGTGGACGCGCTGCCGACGGTGCGCTTCGAGCTGCGGATCGGCTCCGCCCGCCCGACGCTGCACGACATGACCGATACAGGCTTCCTGATCGGCAGCGTGCCAGGGTGCGATCTGCGCTTGCCGGGCGCGGCCCAGCCGCCCGTGTTCTGTCTGGTGACGCGGCGGCCCGACGGTGTGTATTTGCGGAAGGTAGCGCCCACGCAACCTCTGCTGGTCAACGGCAAACCGGAATCTCAACTTACGCTCGGCGACGGCGACCGCATCACGCTGGGCGCGGTCGATCTCCTGGTGCGACTAACGCCTGCGGTTGTAAACGCATCGCCATCGCCCGCGCTGCCTAGCCCGCCCGACTTCGACCGCCGGCAACGCGAACTCGACGAGCAGGCCCACGAACTCGAAACCGACCGCATCCTCTGGTACCAACGGCGCGACGAGATCGAACAGGAATGCCGGCAGCGCGAGGAAGCCCTGCAAGCGCTGCAACGCACCCTGGAGAGCGAACGCCAGGCGCTGGAGCACGAACGGCAGGCGCTGGCGGAACGCCCCCCGCCGGCTCCGCAACCGGCAATCGCGGCGGAGGACCGGTCGGGAGTACCGGGCGTTCAGCAGCGGCTTTACGAGCAATATCGGCAGCGCCGCGACCGGCTCACCGGCTTGCAGCAAGCGGTGGCCAAGGCCGCGCGCAAAGTTCAGGAACACAAACGACAGACCGATGCCGAGGCCCGTCGGCTGGCGCGCTTCGGCCGAGAACTCGAAGCGCGGCAAGCGGAGTTCGACCGTCAGACCGCCGAGTTGCAGCAAGCGCGCGCGGCGCTCGACGCGGAACGGCGCGAATTGGCAGGACATCAACAGGAGCGCGAGCGACAGCTGGCAGCTGGTTTCGCTGAGTTGCAAGCGGCCGAACAGCAAATGGCCCAGCAGCGGCAGTCGCTGGAGCAGATGCAGGCGCAGTACCAGGCCGACCTGGTGCGCCTGGATCGGCAATCGTCGCAACTCGAGCAGAAGCAGCAGCAACTCGAAGAGCGCGGCCGCCAGATCGAGGTCCGCTATCAGGCGCTGCACCAGGATTTGCACGAACTCGAAGAGCAGGCGGCGCGCGTGGATGAGGCCCACACCCGGCTGACCGAAGAGGCCGAACTGCTGGCCCGGCAGCGCGAGGAGTTCGACACCCGCCGGCGCGAGGTGGACGGCCGGGCTGCTAGCCTGGAAGGCCAGCAAACCATGCTGGCCACCCTGCGCAATCGTCTCGACCGCATGCGCGAGGAAATCGGCCGCGAATCGCAATTGCTGCTGGAAGACCGCTCACGGCACGAAGCCGCCGTCGCTGAGATGCAGGCGAAGGTTCAAGAAGTCGAACGGCTCCGGGCCGAGATGGAGAGCGAGCGCCAGGCCCACGAACAGGAAACACGGCTGTACCAGGAGCGCCGCGGCGTCATCG
>JAEUIF010001246.1 GCA_016795185.1 Planctomycetia bacterium
ACCGCCGCGAAGAGCAAACTGCCGGGCCTACTGGATAAGGCCAAGCAGATCGAGGACATCTGCAAGGAATACAAGCGCGCGGTGACGGAACGAGTCGCCGAGCTGCGCCGCCAGGCGGCGGAGGATCAGCGCAGGAAGGAAGAGGAAGCGCAGCGAGACGTCGAGGCCAACGCTGAAGCGGTCAAGTACAAGAAGCTCACGGAACAGTACGTGGCCAAGGCCAAGGGCTGGACGGCCAAGGCCAAGGAATTCGCGGCGGACGCGGACCAGTTGGTCAAGGCCAGCGACGCGGATGGAGCGGTAGCCCTGCTGACGAAGATCACCGCGAACCGCGAACTGGTGGCGCGTGACCGCAACGCGGCGGGCGAGATCGTCAACCGTGATCTGCCCAAATCGAAGCTCAAGCAGAAACAGCTGGCTCAGCAGCACCTGGTCTTCGCCAAACTGACCACGGAACTGGACAACGCTTACCTCAAGCTCGATCAGGTAGTGGTCGATCTGCGCAAGATTCCCGGCGTCCTGGGACGTGCGTAACCGCTCGCTTCCGAGGGACGCCAACCCAGCAACGAGCCGGCGCGGGCGGTTGCCCGCGCCAGCTCGTTTCCCGTTCGATTGCCGCAGCCGGTTGATTGTCTGCCGTCCGACGCCGTGATAGAATCGCGGGCGCTGGAAGGAAGAACCTCCGCTCTTCGGAGAATTAACCATGCTGCCGCTCTCCCGCCGTGATTTCCTCGGCCAATCAGCTGCCGCCGTCAGCGCCCTGTCGCTAGTCAACACGCTGCCCGCCGCCGATGCGCCGCGCAAGCCAAGATCCGCCGCCGACCTCGTCCCGCTCGGCAAGACCGGCCTGAAGTGCTCGCTGCTGGGACTGGGCACCGGTTCCACGGGCGTCAAGCGCTCGTCGAACCAGGTGAAGCTCGGCCAGGAGAAGTTCAATCGCCTGGTCCGCCATGCCTTCGACCGCGGCATCACCTATTTCGATACCGCCGACCAGTACGGCTCGCACATCTTCCTGCGCGAAGCCCTCAAGGGCCTGCCGCGCGAAAAACTCTTCATCCAGACCAAGACCCGTGCCACGTCGGCGGAAGTCGCGAAAGCCGATGTGCAGCGCTTCCGCGAAGAGTTGGGCGTGGACTACATCGACAGCCTGCTGATGCACTGCATGACCAAGGAGAATTGGCCCACCGATTTCCGTCCCGTGATGGACGTGCTCTCGGAAGCGAAGGCCAAGGGCTGGGCGAAGGCCATCGGCACTTCCTGCCACGGCATGGAACCCCTGCGGACGGCGGCGAAATCCGACTGGATCGACATCGACCTGGCCCGCATCAATCCGGTTGGCGTCAAGGCGCGCATGGACGGTTCGCCGCAGGAAGTGGTGCCGCTGCTGCAAGCCATGCACGACCGGGGCAAGGCGGTGCTGGGCATGAAAATCCTGGGCGAAGGCGCCTTCAAGTCGGCCGAGGAGCAGGTCGCCTCGCTGCGCTACGTGCTCAATCTCGGTTGCGTCGATGCCTTTGTGATCGGCTTCGAGGCCCCCGAACAGATCGACCAGATCGTCGGGCACATCGAGACGGCGCTGAAGGGTTAGAAAATCGGTCCGCACAGCGGACCCTAGACTTTTCTGTAGGGTCCGCTGTGCGGACCGATCAGCTGTTCGAGGCCAGCGGACCGGTGGAAGATTCGCCGACGGCGGTGAGGCAAACATGCAGGATGTACTGACCTTGATTCTGGGCGGCGGGCGGGGTGCCCGGCTCTATCCCTTGACGAAGCACCGCAGCGAGCCGGCGGTGCCGATCGCCGGTAACTATCGGTTGATCGACATTCCGATCAGCAATTGCATCAACAGCGGGCTCAACCGCATCTTCGTGCTGACGCAGTACCTGAGCGCCAGCTTGCACCGGCATCTGGCGCATACGTACAAGTTCGATCCGTTCAGCCGAGGGTTCGTCGAAATCCTGGCGGCCCAGCAGACGAATGAAGCATCGAGCTGGTATCGCGGCACCGCCGATGCGCTGCGACAGCACTTGCAGTACATCGAAGGCGACGGCGCGGAAGACGTGCTCGTGCTATCCGGCGACCAACTCTATCGCATGGACTTCAAGAAAATGGTGGAAGCGCACCGGCTGACGCAGGCCGACATGACCGTCGCCGTGCTGCCGGTGGCGCGCCGCCAGGCCGTCAACCTGGGACTCGTCCGCCTGGACGATGCTTGCCGGCTGACCGGCATGGTCGAGAAGCCGCAGACGGATGCGGAATTGCAACCGCTGCGGCTGCCCGCCGAATGGCTGGAATCGCGCGGCATCGAGCGCCGTGGCCGGGATTACCTGGCCAACATGGGCATCTACCTGTTCCGCCGCCAGGCGTTGACCGAGTTGCTCGACAACAACGCCGAGGCGATGGACCTGGTGATGGAGATTTTTCCCCGCTGCCTGGCCACCCACAAGCTGCGGGCGCACCTGTTCGACGGCTACTGGGAGGATGTGGGTACCATCAAGACGTACTTCGAGGCCAGTTTGGCGCTGACCGGCGACGATCCGCCTTTCAGCTTCCACAGCCCGGAAGGCGTCATCTTCACGCGCATGCGTTATTTGCCGGCCTCGCGCGTCAACGCTGCCGAGGTGGATCGCTGCCTGATCAGCGACGGCTGCCTGGTGGAGAGCGGAGCACGGCTGCACCACTGCGTGCTGGGCGTGCGCAGCCGGGTCGGCAAGAACGTGACGCTGAAGAACACGGTCTTTCTCGGCTCCGACCGCATCGAGACCGATGCCGAGCGCGCCGACAACCGCCGCCAGAAGTTGCCCGACATCGGCATCGGCGAGGGCACGGTGATTGAACAGGCAATCATCGACAAGGATTGCCGCATCGGCCAGAACGTGCGCATCGTCAACCGCCGCAACTTGCAGGACGATGAGGGCGAAAACTACCTGATCCGCAACGGCATCGTGGTCATCCCGAACGAATCGGTGATCCCCGATGGCACCGTGATCTGACCTACCCCAAGTTTAGCCGTGAACCCAAGGCGAGCGCTTTTCACCAGCGCTCGCCTTGGGCGCGCGGCTCAACGGCAACTCTCGAACCAGGAGTCGTTATGCGCCACGGTCGAATGCTGCTAGGAATCGTCGCGCTGCTTGGCGTCGTCGCCGGGCTGCGCTCGGAGGACAAACCGGGCGACTGGATCGTGCTCTTCAACGGCAAGGATGCGACTGGCTGGAAAATCCGCCAGGACAAGATCACGCTCAAGAAGATCGTGGATGCCGAGGGCAAGGTGATCGCCGGCGCGAAGCAGGTCAAGCTCGACGAGAAGGAAAGCGTGGTCGATGCCAAAAAGCAGCCGATCAAGGACGCCAAGGTCGCCGAGATCGACGGTAAGAAGACCGCCGTGGACGCCGACAACAAGCCCATCAAGGACGCCAAGATCGTCAAGACCGGCGGACGCGACGCACTGGTCGATGCAGCCGGCAAGGAACTGAAGGACGCGAAGGTCGTGATGGAAACCGTGCCCAACGAACTGGGCTGGGAAGTGAAGGACGGTGAATTCATCTGCCACAAGCCACATGGCGGCAACGACATCTATACCGACAAGACCTTCACCGATTTCGAGCTGCACATCGAATTCCAGGCGACGAGCAATAGCGGCGTCTACCTGCAAGGCCGCTACGAGATTCAGGTAGACAACTCGTTCGGGGCCAAGCCCAAGGTCATCGAAAAGGATGGTGTGAAAATCGAGACGCTGGACTCGCACCAGTGCGGGGCCATCTACGGCCGCATCGCGCCGAGCAAGAACATGGCCAAGCAGCCCAAGGACTGGCAGTCCTACGACGTGGTCTTCCGCGGGGCGCGCGGCAAGGACGGCAAGGTCACGGAGAAGGCCCGCGTGACGCTGATCTGGAACGGTGAAAAGGTCATCGACAACGCCGAGATCGACGGCCCAACCGGCGCGGCGCTGGACGGCAAGGTGCTCGAACCGGGACCGCTCCTCCTGCAAGGCGATCACGGCAGGGTGGCGTTTCGCAACATCAAGATCAAGCCGCTGCCGGCGAAGTAATCCGAATTTGGCAACGCGTTCGGCGGAGTTCAGGCTCCGCCGAACGCCGGAGTCGCCCATGAAGAAATCACTCCAGCGCTGCTGCCTGTGCGGCGACCGCTTTGTTGCTGACCCGTCGAATGGCGCCGTATTTACTCACGAATCGAACCCCAACTGTGCGGGCCAACCGAGCGATGATCCGACGCCGGCCGTCTGCTGTCGCGTGCTGGCGGCCTTCGGCTATCTTGCCACGGATTGCAAAAGGCTCTTGGAAAAAGGCGGCTGGAATCCCTGTGCCAAACCGGATGCGAGCAACTTGCAAAAGCTGTCCGATCTTATCCTGGAAACGCCTTACGGCATGAGCATGGACTGGCGCGGCGACCCCACGGATAGCTTCTTGAAGCCACTCGCGCGCATCGCCGCCGAATTCGACGTGCGGATCGAAGTGAAGCAAGATGAGGTAGACCTGGACGCAGTCATGCTCTGGGTCGAGACCGACGGCCACTGGCGACAAGTGGCTGGCACCATCGGCCCGGCCGACGAAGTGCTGACTTCCCTTGCCGAGTTGGGCCAGGACGTGGAGGAAGCCTCGGGCGGTCTGCTGGTCACTCGCGTGGTTCGCATCTACGAACCTTCGGACACCTGGGGGTATGTGACCCTGTCGCCGGAGCGCTGGCGCACGGTGAAAAAGGCGGCCGGCAAGCATTTTGAGAAACTCTTCCTGACGGGGGCCGTCGAAGACTGGTGATTGGCCTGATGTCAGTGGACTGCATCCGCCCATGAGAATCAAAACCTTCATCTGGCCCGAAGAGCGTATCGAACATATCGCCCGGCATGGCGTGACGCCGGAGCAGGTGGAAGAGGTCTGCTTCGGGAGACCGTGGGTGCGCCGCGCGAAATCCGAAGGCGAGCATCCGGTATACTACATTCTGGGGCAGACTCAGGCAGGGCGGTATTTATTCTGCGTGGTAATCCGCTTTCCCGACGGGAATGGCTACCCGGTGACCGCGCGCGAGATGACCGCGAAGGAAAAGCGCCGTTATCTCCAATGGAGAGGCCAATGAAAAAGCCGAAACTGCCCAAGACCGACTCCGTTCAGAAACTGGCCGAATTCTGGGACGCCCACGACCTGACCGATTTCGAGGAAGACCTGGAGGAAGTCGCCGAGCCAGTATTTGTGCGCGAGACCGAGATCAAGGTTTCCTTGGAACCGCGTGAGGTGGCGGCGGTTCAGAAATTGGCGGAGGCAAAAGGAGTCTCCCGCGAAGAACTGGTGCGCGCGTGGGTATTGCAGAAACTCGCGCGTCGGGACAATTCAGGTCCGCCCAGGCGTCGCAACTGAAGGCCTTGAAGCCAACGTAGGTCCGGGTCGGGCGGTCATTCGGTGATTCGTCGTTTTGTTGCTGAGGTCACTCGCCATGCCACGCAGCGTCAATTGCCCGAAATGCCGCTCCGCGATGCAGGTTTCCAGTCAAACGCCTGCGGGCAAGCCGATCAAGTGTTCCCGTTGCGGACACGGCTTCTCCATGCCGGCGGCGGATCGACAGGTTAAGCCTCTTGCTAAACCGCAAGCGGTCAATGCGCCGCCGAAACCAGCCAGTCGCGGCTTTGTCAAGTTGCAGCGCGCCCTGGTGCTGTTCGTGTTTCTCTCATTCCTGGTCTGCGGTGGCGGTGGCGGTTGGTGGGTGTACTCGCGCGTGCAAAGCGACGGTTGGAGTGGCCTGCTCAGCCGTGGCACTGCTACGAGTAGTACCTCTTCTACCTCAGCCGCGACCCAAACGGCCGAGGACACTGGCCCGCCCATCAACAAGGGCACCGGCGATGAAGACCCGCTCGCTTACGTACCAACGGACAGCAACGTCCTGGTCGGCCTGCAAGCCGGCGTTTGGATGGACCATCCGGTACTCAAGCCCTTGCTCGAACATGGCCTCGTCAGTCTGGGCCTGGTGCTATTGCTCGCCGAGTGCAAGAAGCACACGGGCCTGGAATTGAACGAATTACTCGACACCGTGCATGTCGCCATGAAGACGCCGCCGGGCGATGTGACCCAGCCAGACAGCCTGACCTTCGTGGTGCGCTCGAAATCACCGTTCGACCAACTCAAGGTCGGCGGCTGGCTGAGCGGCGGCGGCAAGCCGACGAAGCGCGACGGCAAATACTACTACGACAAGCCGAAGGAACTGCCCTTCGCCCGCACGCTCTACTTCCCGTCCAATCGCATGATTGTCTTCAGCGACCGCCCCGCCGACCAGTGGGCGGACCTGTTCGCGGCGGATGGCAGCAACCCGGCCATCTCGTCGGAATTCGAGCAGGCGCTGCGCCGCGTCGAGCAGGAACCGGTCTGGATGGCTCAGCACATGGACGAAGCCACCCGCGCGGATGTCAAAGCAGGCAAACCCGCGCCGCTGTTCTTCGCGCCGTTGATCGCCAATGAATTGCAGCCGGTGCTGAAGAAGGTGCTGCCGGAAGCGCGGGGCTTCACGGCGCGCATCACCCCGGACGGCGACGCCTTCCGGTTGCGTTACGGCATCGCGTGCCGGACGGACGCCCAGGCCCAGGAACTGACGAAAGCCTTTCAGGCCAGCTGGACCCGACACAAGCCGCTCAAGGGCAAGCTGGCCAACAACGCGCTGGTGTTGCAATCGCCCGAACGCAAACTGGCCGTGCAAGACCTGGTGGACAGCCTCGAATTCACACAGCAAGCCTGGCTGGCCGAGGGCGGCATCAAGGTGCGCCAGAGCGCGCTGGGGGCCTTGCTCTCCGGCGGACTATCGGGCTTCCAGGATGAAGCCCACGAAATCGCCGTCCTGGTGGGCAACGAACTGGGTTTCCCACTGGTGACCGAAAAGCCTTTGATCCTGTCGGCCGATGAAAAGGCCCTGCTGGAGATGCTCAACAAGTTCCGCGAGCAGGCGGCGAAGCCAGCGCTGAAAGTGCATCCGAAACTGATGGCCGTGGCCCGCGTGCATGCCGCCACGATGGCCAAGCAGGGCAAGGCCGAGGACGACCTCGAAGGCAAGGAATGCCCGACGCGGGTGCGCGAGGGCGGCTACAAGTTCAAGGTCGGCAAGGTCGATTACAACATCGCCTCCGGCGACAAGATGACCATCGAGCAAGCCTTCGAGCACTGGACGAAAACCCAGGCCAACAAAGACATCCTGCTCGCCGACTTCGACGATACGGGACTGGGCTTCGCCAAGAGCGACGAAACCGGGATGGTCTACTACTACCAGGTCTTCGCGACGCCGGAGCCGGCGAAGTAAACCGGGGGTCATTGATCTCGTGCTTGCCCGGTCGTGAGTTGCCTACCGCAAAATGTTGCGAAACGTCAGGTTGATCCGCTCACCGACGACCGTCTTCGTCTTGGGCACCCCGTGCAGCCAGTGGTGCTGACTGGTGCCGCCCATCACCAGCAGGCTGCCATGCGCGAGCGGGTACTTCAGCGTTTCCCGCGTCGCGATGTGCTTCAGCACGAACTCGCGCACCGCGCCGAGCGAGATCGACGCGACCACGGGGTTCTGGCCTAACTCAGGCTCCGCGTCGGTGTGCAAGCCGATGGAATCGCGGCCGTCGCGGTAAAGATTCAACAGCAAGCTGTTGAAGGCGGCGCCCGCGGCGGCCTCGACCTGCTGGCGCTCAAGCAGCAGGTCCGGTGACCAGCCTTCACCGTGATGCGCAACGCCGGAGTAGCGGTAGGTCGTGCCGGCGTCGGCGTACCAGGCCGTCAGACGCGGGAAGGGCCGCCCGCGCCCGATCTCGTGCTTCCAGGGCGTTTGCTCGCGCAGTCGTTGGAACAGTTCGTCCGCTGCCGGGCGCGGCAGGAATTCCGGTTCGTAGAGCAGTAAGCCGCCGTCGAGGATTGCGAGGTGCTGAGCCATGTGCGATTTCCGTGCGGTGGTGATACCAAGTGCTCAGTAAATGCAGTCATCGCCCGGCGGCCATCGGTAAAGACCGCTGGCAGGTCTTCGATCGTGCAGGCCCTCCGTTGCCCGCGCGCTAGAAATGCCTTTCCCAAGACGGAATGCACGCACTCGAGGTTCGCTCACAACGGTTTTAACTTGCGATCCGCGCCTGCCTGTTCTAATCTCAATACTACCAGTGCGGAGGTTCAGAGTCCGCGCGAGCGAATGGAGCGGCGGAACTCTCGTGGCGGGCGACATCGACTCCAGCCCACCACCATCAGCAGAGGAGACATTCCCATGAGACGCCACTGGAAATACTGTCAGGCAGCCCTGGTGCTGGCCATCGTGCTGGCGGTACAGTCCTCGGCCGTCGGCCAGGGGCCGGAAGGCGACAAGACTCCGCCGGACGCCCAGAAAACCTTGCAGCTGCTCATCAAGTTGCAGGAATCCATCGATCAGCTGAAGAAGCAGGGTGATGACCTGCAACGCCAGGTCTCCAACCTGCCCGACGAGCAGCGGATTGACTACCAGATTCGCAAGACGCTGGCCAAGGAGTTGAAGGACTCGAAGGACGAAATCGCCGCCCTGCGGCAGCAACTCGACCTGCTCCAGCGCGACGTGGCCAGCCTGAAGGCCGGCGCAGGTTCGCGCACCGCATTCTCCTCGCCAGCGACGGCGGGCCGGATCCGGCTGGTGAACACCTTCCCGTCGCAGATGACCGTCATCGTCAACGAGCGCTCGTATCGGCTCGCGCCAGGCGCGACCGAAATGCTGGAGAACATCCCGGCGGGGCAATTCACCTATCAGGTGCTGGGGGTGCAGCCCGACTTGCTGGTCCGCACACTGTCCCCAAACGAAACCTTCACCATTACCGTGTATCCTCGCTGATGAGCTAAAACGGGCGGGGCCATAATTGGCCCCGCCCGTTTTTTTATTGCCATGATCGTCACCATCGATGGGCCGGCAGGCGCTGGCAAGAGCAGCGCCGCCCGGCAACTGGCGCATCGGCTCGGGTTCGAGTTTCTCGACACCGGGGCGATGTACCGCGCCGTGACGCTGGCCGCCCGCGCTGCGGACATCGACGCACGCGACGAAGCCGCGTTGGCGCAGCTGCTCGATGGTTTGCGTCTGGAAATGCCCGACGACAAGGTCCTGCTAAACGGCGCGGACGTGACGCTGGCCATTCGCGATCCCGACGTGACGGCGGCAACCGGCCAGATTGCGGATAGTCCCGTGGTGCGGCGCTGGCTGGGGGCCCGCCAGCGCGAAATCGCCGCCGGGCGCGACATGGTCTGCGAGGGCCGCGACCAAGGGACCGTTGTCTTTCCGGACGCAGCCTGTAAATTCTTCCTCGTCGCCGATCCCGTGGAGCGCGCCCGCCGTCGTCAGGCGGAACTGGCGGCGAAAGGGACCACGGTCAGCCTGGAAGACCTCCTGGCGGCCCAGACCCGGCGGGACGAGCGCGACGCGGCGCGCGACCTTGCGCCGATGCGGCCCGCCGCCGACGCCCTGCAACTGGACAGCACCCAACTGACGCTCACCCAGGTCGTGGAGCGCATGGAGATGGAAGTTCACCGATGCCGGACTGGTGCAAGTATCTCATCTACGAAGTCGTCCGGCTCTTCAGCTATCCCACCTTCACGCTAGGCTGGAGCTTGCGGGTGGTCGGCAGCCGGCGCATACCGATGACCGGCCCGGCGCTGCTGATCGCCAACCATCAAAGCTTCTTCGATGCGCCGGTCATCGGCAACGCGACGATGCGGCACCTGTCGTTTCTGGCCCGCAAGTCCCTGTTCCGCAACCGCTGGTTCGGCTGGCTGATTGACGCCCTGAACGCCGTGCCGGTCGATCAGGAAGGCATCGGCAAGGACGGCATCAAGGAAATCCTGGCGCAATTGCAAGCCGGCCGCGCCGTGGTGGTCTTCCCGGAAGGCGAACGCAGCACCAATGCCCGCATGCAACCGCTGAAGCCGGGCATCAGTCTGCTCATCAAGCGCGTGCAAGCCCCGATCATCCCCATCGGCATCGCCGGCGCCTACGACTGCTGGCCGCGCACGCAACGCTTACCCAACGTCGCCCCGCTGTTTCCGCGAACCGGCCAGGGCACGCTCGCCATCTGCATCGGCGAACCGCTCGACGGCAAACGTTTCGCCAATATGCCCCGCGACCAGATGCTGCACGAGCTGTTCGTCGAGATTCAAAAGGTGCAGCAGCAGGCGGAACAGCTGCGGGATCGGTAGCTGAACAACTCTTGATTCATCGCTTCGCGCGGCTGAACGATTCGCTACTCAAACGTCCCCAGCACTTCCAGCCGGTAGCCGCTGACGCGAAAGCCCTGGCGGCGCAGCTTGGTCACCAGGTTCGGATCGAGCTTGTCGAGGAGCTTCGCGTCGAAGTCGGTCGGCAGGTCGATGATGCGGCCCGATTTCAGGCAGCAGAGGTGATAGTGGGCGTCCGTGCGTCCGTCGTAGCGGGCCGGGCCGTCGCCGCTCGAAAGCTTGGAGGCCAGGCCGGCGTCCACCAGGGCTTCCAGTGCCTTGTAAACCGTGGCCAGGCTGATGTTCGGAATGTGTCGCCGCACCGCTGCGAACACTTCTTCCGCCGTGGGATGGCTTTCCACCGAACAGAGGTAGTCGTGGACCGCCGTCCGTTGACGGGTGCAGCGCCAGCCCGATTGCTCCAGGGCGCGGCGCAGTTCGGCGTCGGCGGGCGTGTCGGCAGGCAATGGCTCGGCGGGATTGACCATGTCACGGTCAATATAGGCGCGGCCTGCCGTACTGGACAGCGGTACCAACGCCAGAGGGGCAGGCTCAGCAGCCTGCCCCTCCCGTCGGACTTCGGTCGTTTGGAGAATTCAGGAGTCGCGTTCCTCGGCGCAGAGATGCTGCCGGAGCTTGCGGATCGCCTTGTACTTTTCGTCGCTGACACGCTCGGGCGCCAGGCTCAGTTCGTCGGCGATTTCCTGGACGGAAGCGCCCTCGAAGCTGAGTTGCAGGATGCGCTGCTGCCGGGTGCTGAGCAATTCGGCCGCGGCCCGATCCACCGTGGCGCGGTCATCGTGCAGCCGGACATCGCCGCCTCGATGGTCGGCGACGGCGTCGTCGATCAGGGCCGCGCAGTGGTGCCGGCGTTGCGTCCGCTTCTTGACGGCGTCGATGGCGCGCAAGAATTCGCGACGCTCCTCGGCCTCCTGGACCATGACGCGGTCCCAGGCCGAAGTCGGAACGCGCTGAATCAGGCGGGCGAAGACGTCCTGGGTGCAGTCGCTCCAGGCATCCGGGTGCAGACGGGCGTTCCGCCAGCAAGCGGTGCAATACCGGCTAATGTCCTGAACCGCCCGCAGGGTTTCCTCGGGCAACGCAGCGTCAGCGCGATTCGACCCCAGCGCCGACAAAGCCGTGCCCAGCACCACAGCGGCGATCATGCCGCGACGCATCACATACGCAGGTATGGGGATAGATCGATTCATTGGGTCTGGTCTCTCCTCCCAGGGCGAACCGGCAGGGAGTCTGCTTGTATTATAAGGACACTATCCAGCCTCCATATCGCCAGTTTCGGAAAAAATCCGCGCCGAACCACAAAAACCAAACACGCCCGCCGGTTGCCTGGCAGCCGGCTGGCGCGGTGGGTGTGACGGTAAAGGCGGTTCCCTTGCCGTTGGCCGGTTTGATGTCGATGCCATTGGGCAGCAACAAGGCGCGGCCCCGGTCGAAATAGGCGCGCACGACAGCGCCCTTCTTCGGGATGGGGCCTTGCCCGGAGGCACCGACCCAGTCACTGGGGCGGCGCTTCGCCTGCCAGGCCGTCACCTGGATCGATTCGCCCGCCTTCAGCCCGTCGCCCTTGCGCACAGGCTCTGGAGCGATTCTCCCCGGTTCGGTATGCGCGGTGAGCGCGAGCTGTTGAACGGATTCCGGGTGGACGTTCCTGGACCGCCCGCCGAGCCAAGCCAAAGCGCTGGGCACTGTGGGCCAAACCCCAGTGTTTTGCCCCTCCGGGCCAAAATGGTCATTTGGTACCGAATACCCTTGAACCATCGCAGCCGGCTCTGGCAGACTGCATGGGGCGATGCACCTGGCGAATCGACCGGACGCTGGCACCCCGCACCGGAAAAAGCTATAATCTTCACGTGTCTTTCGCCTGCATGCCCCGTGTCCTTCCGAGAGGAACCCATGCCTCTCAGCGCCGCCGCCTCTCTCCTCGATCTGCTGCGGTCGCTGCAAGTGCTGCGGCCTGCTCAACTCGACGAGATTGAAAAAGCCGGACTGGCCCGGCAGGTGGAGGTGCGCGCGTTCGCCCAGCAATTGATCCAGCGCGGCTGGTTGACGCCGTTCCAGGCCAACTGCGTGCTGCAAGACCGCGCCTCGGAACTGATCCTGGGGCCGTATCTGCTCCTGGACCGGCTGGGCGAGGGCGTGGGCGGCGCGGTCTTCAAGGCTCGACACCAGCGGATGAA
>JAEUIF010001247.1 GCA_016795185.1 Planctomycetia bacterium
CTCGGAGGGTTGCGCAACGGATGCCCGCCCCTCGCCGGGCGTCAGAGCCCGAGCACGTCGTTCATCGTGTAGCGGCCGGCGGGGCGGTTGGCGAGAAACTTGGCGGCTTGCAGCGCGCCGCGGACGTAGCAGTCGCGGGCGTGGGCGCGGTGGGTCAGTTCCAGCGTCTCGCCCAGCGTGCTGAAGATGATGGTGTGCTCGCCGACGTTGTCGCCGACGCGGATGGCGTGGACGCCGATCTCGTCGGCCGGCCGTTCTCCGACCAGCCCTTCGCGGCCGTGCTGCAACTTGCTCTGGCCCATGCCCTGCTGGATGATCTTCGCGAATTGCAGGGCGGTGCCGCTCGGCGAATCCTTCTTGAAGCGGTGATGCCGTTCGAGGATTTCCACGTCGAAGCCTTTGCCCTTCAGCACCTCGGCAGCCTGGCCGACCAGCTTCATCAGCACGTTGACGGCCAGGCTCATGTTCGGTGCCATCAGCACGGCGGTGTCGTGGGCGGCGGCCTCGATCTCTTCCTTCTGCTTCGGGCTGTGGCCCGTGGTGGCCACCACCAGCGGGATTTTGCGCTGCACGCACGCGCCGAGCACGTTCATCGTCCCTTCGGGCAGCGAAAAGTCGATGACCACGTGCGGATGTTTCTCGACGGGAATCTCCTTGGTCACCGGCACGCCCAGCCGGCCCAGCCCGGCCAGTTCGCCGACATCGCGGCCGACGTGCGGGCTCCAGGCCGCTTCCAGGGCCACACCGATTTCGAGTTCCTTGTCCTCGTGCGCCAGCTGGGCAATGCGCAAACCCATTCGTCCGCACGCGCCGTTAATCGCGATGATCGTCTTCACGGAGACCTCATGAGGAGTTCGGGTCTGTCTGAAGTATGCGATTTCCTTAATAGCTATCAGTTTTCAGCCATCAGCTATCAGCCTCACGAATACACTTCAATGGCCTTGATGATCTCGTCGAGATCGTTGGGTACCTGCACCGCGCGGTTGGCGAAGGCGGCGCGGCGCACGCCGCGCTTGCCCAGCACCTCGTCGAAAGTCTTCTGATCGGTCGAGTGATAGGCGACTGTGGCGGTGGGGTCTTTCAGCTGGTGGCCAGTCAGCACGCAGACCACGCGCTCGCCCGGCGCGATCACACCTTCCTGACGCAACTTCTTCGTGCCGGCCACGCTCGCCGCCGACGCGGGCTCGCAGCCGAAACCGCCCGCGCCCACCTTGGCCTTGGCATCGAGGATTTCCTGGTCGGTCACTTCGCGGACCAGGCCCTGGCAACGGTCCAGCGCACGCAGCGCCTTGGTGAGGTTCACCGGCCGGTTGATCTCGATGGCGCTGGCGATCGTCGAAGCACGAATCTGATTGGCGTCCAGGTTGGCGTAGTAGGCTTCGCTGACGCTGGCTGCTGGCTTGCCGTTGTTCCAGCGCAGGCCCTGCTTCTCGAACAGCTGGTAGAAGGTGTTCGAGCCGGCGGCGTTGATGACCGCCAGGCGCGGCGCGCGCCGGATCAGGCCCAGGTCCAACAGTTCGATGAACGCCTTGCCGAAGGCGCTGACGTTACCGAGGTTGCCGCCCGGCACCACGATCCAGTCGGGCACTTCCCAGCGCAGCGCCTCCAGGATGCGGTACATGATCGTCTTCTGCCCTTCCAGCCGGAAGGGGTTGATGCTGTTGACGAGGTAGATGCCGAGCTTCTTGGCCACCTGCTGTACGCGGAGCATGGCATCGTCGAAGTCGCCAGCGATCTGCACCGTGAGTGCGCCGTGATCCAGTGCCTGGGCCAGCTTGCCGTAGGAAATCTTCCCGCTGCCGATGAAGATGACGGCCTTCATCAGTCCGGTGGCCGAACAGAAGACGGCCAGGCTGGCGCTGGTGTTGCCGGTGGAGGCGCAGGCCGCTCGCCGCGCGCCGACCATACGGGCATGTGTGAAAGCGGCCGTCATGCCGTTGTCCTTGAAGCTACCCGAGGGGTTCATGCCCTCGTACTGGAGGTAGAGTTTGCCTGCTTCGAGGCCGACGTAGCCGGCGACGATGTCGGCGCGCTGCAAGATGGTCTGCCCTTCACCGATGGTCAGCACCTTTTCGGGCGCGGCGAACGGCAGCAACTCGCGGAAGCGCCAGACGCCGCTGAAACTGAGCGGTTCGGTGCGCTGCGACCACTTGCCCTCGAAGAAGCGCAGCGATTCCGGCGGCCGCAGGCGGTTCCAGTCGTAAGCCACGTCGAGTAGGCCCCCGCAGCGCGGACAGACGAAGCTGGTGTCGTCCAGGGCGGCGGTCGCGGCGCAAGCGGGATCGATGCAGCGCTGAAAGACGGCGTCCATGAGTTTATCGGGTTCGGGCCGCGGGCGGTTGTCGGTACATCTGTCGAGATACTTTATCAGGATCGCCGGGGAGCGACCAAGGAACTCGAAACCTGGGCATCTATTCGGGGTTATACTTCAAGTGATCGTCCGCCCGCTGGGGAGTACTACCGTCATGCACATCCGATTTTTCCTGCTGCTCGGACTCCTCGCCTTGCTGATTCCGGCGGAAGCCAGCAGCCAGTTTCCCGGCGGCGGTATGTCGGGCGGCAGTCGCGGCGGGTTGAGTGACCCATCCAAGCTTTTTGAAATGATGAGCGGCGGCAAGGATGTCATCACCCGCGATACGTTGCCGAACCCCTTCCTGGGCGGCATGTTCGATCGGTTCGCCCAGCAGATGGGCGTCACCGACGGCCGGATCACCCGCGAGCAATTCAACGCTTACCTTCAGCAGAAAGCGGCCGAAAAGGCAGCCGGCGGTGGTGAAGCTCCTCCGGGCGCAGGCGGGGGCTTCCGATCCTCGGGCAAGGAAGGCGGCGGTGGACCTCCTCCCTGGGCTGGCGGCTTCAAGGGCGGCGACGGCAATGAAGGGAACTCGGGCGAAATGGCCGACCGCTTCGCCGACGGCATGTTCCGCCGGGCCGATGCCAATGGCGATGGACTGCTGAACTACGACGAAATGTCCGAATCGCTGCGCACCGAACTCGACAAGTGGGATGTTAACAAGGACGGTTTTATCGATGCGGGCGAATACAAGGCTTATTTCAAGGCAGTGGTCGAGCAACGGCTGTCCGAACGCGGCGGCTCTTCCTCCGGCATGGGCGGCGGCAGCGCGCCCGACGACAAGCCGCTGGAAGAGGATGAACCGAAGCCAGTCGTCTACCGCGCGGGCAAGCTGCCCAAAGAACTGCCGTCCTGGTTCAAAACCGCCGACGGCGATGCCGACGGGCAGATTACCATGTACGAGTGGCGCACCAGCGGCAAGGCGCTGGACGAATTTCAGAAGATGGACCGCAACGGCGATGGCTTCTTGACCATTGCCGAGGTGCTCTACTACACGGTCGGCAAGAATAACCTGAACGGCGTGGCGGTGGCTTCGGCTTCGTCGTCTGCCGAAAGCAAACCGGCTACGGCCCCCACGGCCTCGGAGAGCAAGTCCGGCGAACGGCCGTCGTTTGGCGGCTTTGGTCGGCCTTCGTTCGGCGGCGGTTCTTCGGGTTCTTCCGGCTCCTCCGACAAGGGCGGGTTCAGCCGGCCCTCTTTCGGCGGCAAAGGTCGCTGATTGGATTTTGCCAAGCCCGCGAGCGGCTTTAGGGCTGGCGTAATCAACAGACACAAGCCAGAAGCGACAGCGAAGGAAAAGGTTCCTTCGCTGTCGCTTCTGGCTTGTAGGGGCCGCCGCCGTACTTTCCGCTGGCTCTTACTGGGGCTTGACCAGCGACAACGCGCCGCTTTCCGTGTACAGCGGCGTACGGCCCACGGGTTGGAAGCACACTTTCAATCGCACCTTCTGCAATTCCGGCTTGTACGTGCCCCACGGCAGGAACAGCGTGTAGCCCCAGCCGATCGTGTCCTTGCGCTGCAAGCGTTGCAGTGTCTCCCGGTCGATATTCCACTCTTCCAGCAGCACCGGCGCGCCCCCCGTCCCCGTCGGCCGGTCGTCGTACAGTTCCACCTTCAGACAGCCGTCATGCACCAATGGGCAGCCGATTTCCGAGCCGAATACGTAGAGCCGGCCGGCGATGCCCGGCGCGGGCTTGCCGCCGTTGGCCGGGTCGGGCGCGTAGGCGACCTGGTGGTTCCAGGTGGTCACGATCTGGCACGGCGCACCCTTGGGCGGCGCACTGCTGTTGGCCAGGAACGGGTCCAGCCCCACGCAGCCGGGCAGCAGGGCGGCCAGCAGCGCCACGCAACGGATGCACACACGCTTGCGGCTTCGCACGGCGATGAGACTGCCTAGTTGCGTCCGCTTTTGCGGATGGGATTCCATTCCCGATCCTCCTTTTCCGGCTTCTCCGGGGTCGGAGCCGCTGAACTACCCGAGAACAACGGCGCCAGCAAGCC
>JAEUIF010001255.1 GCA_016795185.1 Planctomycetia bacterium
CTCATCCGCTCCGCAGGCAGCGCAGCGGACGCCGACGTAGAACCACTTGACCGCGTCCAGTTCGGGCGCTTCCGGGTAGCCCGCGAACCCCAGGCAGACATGGGCCTGGTCGCCCGCGCACGCCGCACAGAAGTAGGCGTCTTCGTCCTCGCCCTCCTGGTCCTCGACCGCCTCCAGCCAGCCGTCGCCCGTGCCGAAGCGGTCGATGAAGCGGACCTGCTCGCAGCCGATGCAGGTCCGCCGGGTGACGGTGCCCGCTCGGTCCAGGGTGAAGCGGTCGCTGCTGCACGCGCAGGCAACCGGGTAGAAGGCAGTAGCCGGATACGCCTGCTCCTCGGCAGTGTAGCGAGCCAGGTATTGCGCGAGCGTGCCGGCCATGTGCGTTTCCTGGCGCAGGTTGTCGGTGGTCGTCGGCCCGCCCGCCGCTCGGGGCACGACATGGTCGATGTGAAAGGTCGCTTCCTGGCCGAGTTGCGACAGCTGACAATACTCACAGCGCTGGCCCGCGCGGAGGACGACCTCGGCGTGCAGACTGGGCGAGATGTCGCTCATGAGGCCAAGCGCTCCGCGCGCAGGCGAAGCAAGGTGAGGAATTCGGCCAAATTGACCAGTCCTTCGGCCTCGGCGCGCTCCGCATCCGCCAGAGGTTGTCCGCCGTCCTGCCGATCGAGCAGATGCTGCAAGCGCGCGGCAACGGCCTCGGGTAATCGAAATCGGTCCAGGTCGTCCGGAAGATCGACTTCAATGGTCAGGGTCAAGTGCGCCTACCTTCCTTCTGTTGCGTGGTACCGATTATTTTAGCCGGTGCAGCGCGCGACATCCAGTTCCGTCGGGGCCAAGCGAATCCGAATGGCAAGCGACTCCCATGCCCACGCCAAGCCGTGGGCATGGCACCCGGCGGAATCAGTCGCTATTCGGCCAGGTGACGACGCCAGTTTCAAACTGAAAATCGCCGAACTCGATTGTCTCCGTATCTCGGAATTCCACAGGGCGGACCAAGAGCCATGCTTCATGGCAATCGGAGAGCCGCTCTCGATCTACTCGCAACCAGCTTGTATGGGGCGCGGCGCGAAATACTCCGTCCACAAATTCGGCCGTTTCCAGATCGATCCCCTCGCCGCACCAACCAGACCACTTGGAGACAAAATGCTCATGAAGCAGTCGCTCCTGATTGATTCCCTCGAACGTGTTGAAGAGCGGCAATACGATGCCTTCGAGGCTGTCCTCCAGACAGTGATGGCCACCCGTTTGGTTCGCATACAGAACGCCCGATTTTGAGGGGATCAATAGCGAGAGACCGGGAACGTTCCAGAGGTAAAACTTCAGCAC
The DNA here is from genome assembly GCA_016795185.1 of Planctomycetia bacterium. Taxonomy (GTDB): domain Bacteria; phylum Planctomycetota; class Planctomycetia; order Gemmatales; family Gemmataceae; genus JAGVLI01. Next base: position 1,330 of record JAEUIF010001255.1, read on the forward strand.
ACGCAGTTGCTCCTGCTGTCGAACAAGTGATTCAATGAACTGTTTTCACCCAGCATTCCTCATCCAGCCTGTGGCTTCAAGTGGAATTCGCGCCAGTGTTTGACAACGTCTCCGTCAAAGCTAAGCCGCGCAGCGGGCGCGTAGAAACGCCAACCGGCCCGCGAGGTTAACCTCGCGGGCCGGTTGGCGTTTGGAAGAAGCCGGCCCCCGCAGGGGCCGGCTCTCTCTATGTTGGTTTACTTCTTCGCCACGAACAGCTTGGCGACTTCGTCGTCGGTCAGCGTGTCCTGGCCGTTGTTGGCGTCGATCAGCAGGGCGGTGCCGCTCGGCGTCACGTAGATCAGGAAGTTGCCCAGGCGGAAGACTTCCTTCATCTGCGGCTGCTTCTCCAGAATCTTGAAGTAGGCGTCGCTCATCGCCTTGACGACCACCTGCGGCATCTTGACGTCGTAGGCGTCGTCGATCCAGACGCCGCCGATGTCCAGGCAGTTGCGGTTGCCCGCACGCTTCTGAGCGGTCTGCTGCAAGCGGTCCTGGTTGCGCAGGTTGTTCGACTGCACGGACAGCTCGACGCCCAGCTTCTCGCGCTGCACCGCGTCCTTGTCGCCCTGCTGAAGAGCGGCCTTGGCCTGGCGGAACAGGTTCATGCGGTCCTGGGCTTCCTTCAGCTTCTTCGCTTCATCCTTGGCGTTCGGGTCGGCGGCAGCGCCGTTGGCCGGCTTGGCGGCCTGCTCGGCTTCTTCCGCGCGGCGGCGTTCGAGGTCGTCGCGCGCCTTGCCCAGACCTTCGCCCTTGCCATCGCCCTTGCGATCCAGGTCGCGGGCGAAGTCGGCCAGCGGCATCGGCTCAGCGCCCGGAGCGCCGGCCCGCAGCGCCAGCGGACGGCCCGGAGGCACGGGACGGGGCAGGCCACCGCCGCCGCCCAGCACCGCGACGTTGTCCGGCACCACCAGGTAGCTGGTGTACGGGGTCGCGATGCCATACTTCTTGGCCAGCGTCTTGACCTCTTCCACCAGCTCGCCCTTCTCACCGTTCAGGCGAATCTGGTCGAGCAGGTAGCCGACCTTGCGGCGGGCCCACAGGTCTTCGACGAAGGACTTCTCATCGCCGGTCTTCGCGGCGAAGGTGGTTTCGTAGACGAATTCCTTGGTTTCCTTGCCAACCGTGCCGGTCAGCTTGATGGCCACCGGGCCGTTGCCCGTGTAGCGGCCGATCACCGTCACCTGGCCGCCGTGGAACAGGTCGGGCAGCTGCGGCGGGTAGATTTCGTTCAGGCCGACCTTGTCGCCAACCACGGTCAGCTTCAGGTTGGCCAGCACCGGATGGCTGATCTTCTTGAACAGGGCGCTGGTCTTGACCTCGATGTCTTCCGCGGGACGGACGAAGGTCGGGATGGCCTTGGTGTTCTCAGCCAGCTGGTCGAGGAAGGTGGCGTTGATGCCGTCGGTCTCGCCCACGCCGAACGTGAAGATGCGGGTGTTGGCCGAGTTCTTGCTCTGGACCTTCTTCAGAATCTTGTCGCAGTCGGTCTCGCCGATGGTCGGCTGGCCGTCGGTGAAGAAGACCATCGTGAAGGTGCGGGCGTCGTCGTTGGCGCGATAGTCCATGCCGGCCAGCAGGGCATCGTGGATGGCGGTGCCGCCGCGCGGGATCAGCTTCTCGACCCACTTCTTGGCGTTCTCGACGTGCTCGTTGTTGGCCTCGACCAGTTCGTCGCGGTACTTGTTGACCGTGGTGGAGAAGTTGATCAGGGCGAAGCGGTCCTGGGGCTTCAGGTTGTCCAGGCAGAGCTTCAGCGCCTTCTTGGCCTGCTCCATCTTCGGGCCGGCCATGCTGCCCGAAGTGTCCAGCACCAGCACCATGTCGCGCGGGATGTAGCTCTTCTCGGACAGTTCCATCTTGGGCGACATCAGCAGCATGAAATGGCCGTCCTCACTGGAGATCGGCCGGTGCGCCAGGCCGGTCAGGCCCACATCCTTGTCGCCGAGCGAGTAGAACAGCGAAAAGTCCTTGTCGAGCAACCCCTGCTCCTTCTCGAAGGCGACGTTCACTTCCTTGTCGCTGGAGCGGTTGATCGAAATGGCGTGCGTCGGGCTGTAAACGTTCTGGACCGCGTGCTGCGACTTGATGCTTGCCTTGACGGAGAACTCTTCCAGGGTGGCGACGGCCTTGCCGTCGTTCTTGAGCGGGTAGACGAACTCGATCAGCCCGCTGTCGGCCGGTGCCACCGAGGTGAAGCTGAGCGTCACCTTCTGGTCGCCGCGCGGCGGGATCGGGAAGACGCGCAGCTTGAACAGGTTGTTGCCCATGTATTCGAGCAGGCCGGGGTCCTGCGTGCGGCGGACGATGTCGGTGTAAATCTGCCGGGCCTTGGGGGCGTCGAGCAGTTCGCCGGCCACTTCCTTGCCTTCCACCCACATCGTGAACTTGTTGACGCTGGCACCCTTGGGCACCGGGAAGATGTAGGTCGCTTCCAGCATCCGGTCGGTGTGGTTGCGGAAGGTCTGTTCGAGCTTGGTAATGGCGACCTGATCGTCGATGTTGATGACGACCTTGTGATTGACCATCGCCAAGGGCGGCACGCTCTTGTCGGCTGGGATGAGCAGGCCCTTGGCGTCAGTGGTAGCGACCCAGACCAGCGCGGCGGTCAGGGTCAGGAGAAAGCGGCGCATGAGAACCCCTTTCCACGGAAAATGCGCGAAGTGCTCGTTCCAGCCATTCCGACGAGAGAGGACGGGGTTCGGATGTGAAAAAGTAGCCCGCCGCGCGTGTCCGTGCCGAGAAAGGCGAGCGGCGGGCGTCAGCCCGCTGTTGAAAGTTGTTGACGCTTCCAACAGCGG
>JAEUIF010001259.1 GCA_016795185.1 Planctomycetia bacterium
CGGCGCCGCTGATGCGACAAGTCACCCAGGCACTGGCGGCGGCCTGGAAGCTGGGCATTGTCCATCGCGACGTCAAGCCGGCGAACATCCTCGTGGCTCGCGATGGCACGGCCAAGCTGGCGGACCTCGGGCTGGCGCTGATCGTCGAACAGCGCTCCACGACGGAGGGGACGACGGGCAGTGGCCTGGCCGGCACCGTGGCTTATATGTCGCCCGAACAGGCGTCCGGCGGGCGCGTCGATCACCGCTCCGACATCTATGCCCTGGGGGCGACGTTCTACCACGCCGTCACCGGCCGCTTTCCGTTCAGCGGCCGGTCGCGCATGGAACTGCTGTGCAAGCACGCCCAGGAAGCCCCCGTGCCGCCGCACGCGGTCGTGCCGGAACTGAGCCCGGCGGCCTCCACCGTCATCCTGCGCATGCTGGCGAAGCAACCTCAGGAGCGCTTCGCCGATTACGCGGCGCTGGAGGCGGCGTTGGCCGAACTGGAAACGTGCGGCGGTGCGGTGGCCGCGGCGGGCGGTGGGCCGGCTTCCACGCACCATGCCGCAGCCACCGAGGTGGCCGCCGAGAAGCCAACGCCGCGCCGCACGCTGCTGAATATCTTTGGCTGGCGGCGCACGGACGCCAGGAACTGACAGGCCCCCGTTTCACGAGGCCCCAATGAAAACCCTGAAGTTCGAGCCCATCAACGAAACCTTGCAGGTGGCGACCCAGAGCGACCTTTTGGAAGCGCTGCTCGCCAAGGACCTCGAAGTGCTGACGGCTTGCGGCGGCAAGGGGCTGTGCTCCACCTGCCATGTATTCATCAAGCAAGGCGCGGACAAGCTCACGCCGCCGACCGACCGCGAACAGCGCACACTGGGCATGATCACCGGCGCGAACCCGCGCAGCCGGTTGGCTTGCCAGGCGCGCGTGCTGGGCGAGGGCGTGGTCGTGCAATTGCCCGAGGGCATGTACATCGAAAAGGTCGAGGACCTGATGCGCTACCTCGGCCAGCGGGCGCAAACCAGTATCCTGCATCCGATCAACGGCTCGGTGCTGATCGAGAAAGGCAAGATCATCACCCGCAGCCGGCTTGAAGAACTGAAGCACCTGAACTGCGAAGTGCAGGCGCTGCGGGCGGCGACGTGATCGCCTGCCGCCGCGCCGCACCCGAACTCGATCCGAAAGGAGCCCCCTTCATGAGCGCGCTTGCCGAGAAACCCATCGAAAAACCAGCCGACCGGCGCATCCAGTTGATCTGGAACGAGCAGGCCGACCCGCAGGCCCTGACCTTGCTGCGGACCGCGCGGGCGGACGCGGAAGGCGCGGACGGCCAGCTGCGGGACAAACTGCGCGTGTTGCAGGGCCAGCAGATCTACAAGCACAACCACTACGACGATGAGATGTTCTTCCAGCACGACGCCGCGCGCGGTGTCGTGCAGAACGTCTACGGCCAACGGTTGATCCGCGTTTCGGAGGACTTCCTGGTCGCCATCCTCGGCGGTCTGGAGGAAGAGGTGGGCGATGCGGCCGGCGAGATCATGTACAAGGTCGGCTACGAATGGGGCATGGAGGACATGAGGTCGTTCGTCTTGCCGACCAAGCAGCACAGGACCAGCGGCGCGCGGTACTTCTCCGGCAGCTGATGCAACTCCTCGTCGAGCACCGCGCGGACTTCGCGCAGGTCCAGCTCGTCCAGT
>JAEUIF010001406.1 GCA_016795185.1 Planctomycetia bacterium
TTGATTGGCTTGGGCACGAAGGCCAGCGCCCCGCTGCTCAGCGCCCGTTCGCGGGCTTCCTCGGTCGAGATCACGCAAATGGGAATGTGCCGGGTCAGCAAGTCGTTCTTCAGGCGTTCGAGCACGCGCCAGCCTTCGATGTCCGGCAGGAAGATGTCCAGCGTCAGTGCGTCGGGCTTGTACTCGTGGGCGATGGCCAGGGCGGAAGCGCCCAGCGAGGTGACCAGCACCTTGAAGCCCTTTTCGTGGGCGGCGTCGAGCATGAAGCGGGCGAAGCCCAGATCGTTCTCGACGATGAGCAACACGGAATCGCCCGGCTGGATGTTGTCGCGGTCGTCGCCCGCCTCGTTGACCTGCATTACCGCGGTGGCTTCCAGCGGTTCCGGTTCGCGGATTGGCGAAACGGTGCGGACGCCATTGGTGGCGTGGCGTTGCCGTTCCGTCATCCGTTCGACGACCGGCGCGACGTCCGCCGCGAAGGCCGCCGCCAGTTCCGTCGCCGCCACCGACTTGCGCACCGGGCGCGGCGGCGCGTAGCTTTGCGGCAGGAACAAGGTGAACGTACTGCCCTTGCCGGGCGTGCTCATCAGGCGGATTTCGCCGCCGAGCAGCCGGGACAGCTCGCGGCTGATGGCCAGGCCCAGGCCGGTGCCGCCGTACTTGCGGCTGGTGCTGCCGTCCGCCTGCTGAAACGCCTCGAAGATGATCTGCTGCTTGTCCGGGGCAATGCCGATGCCGGTGTCGGTCACCGAGATGGCCAGCACCTCGCCGGCGCGGTTGAGGTTCTCGTTGTCCGGGCTCCAGCCGGAGGCCGCCCACTGGATCGCGAGCTTGACGCTGCCGTGGTGCGTGAACTTGAAGGCGTTGGACAGCAGGTTCTTGATGACCTGCTGCAACCGCTTGGCATCGGTGAACATCGACGCCGGCAGGTCCGCGCCGCGCTGGATGACGAACTCGACGTTCTTGGCCTCGGCCACGTGGTTGAAGGTCCGCTCCACGAAGTTGTGCAGGTCGTCCAGCCGCACCTCGCCGGGGTCCACGACCACGGTGCCCGACTCGATCTTCGACAGGTCGAGGATGTCGTTGATGAGCATGAGCAGGTCGTTGCCCGACGAGTGGATCGTCTTGGCGAATTCGGTCTGCTTGGCGGTCAGGTTGCCTTCGGGGTTCTTGGTCAGCTGGTCGGAGAGGATGAGCAGGCTGTTGAGCGGCGTGCGCAGCTCGTGCGACATGTTGGCCAGGAACTCCGACTTGTACTTGGAGGTCAAGGCCAGCTGCTTGGCCTTCTCTTCCAGCGCCTGGCGGGCCTGCTCCACCTCGCTGTTCTTGCGTTCCACTTCCTGGTTCTGGTGAGCCAGCAGGCGAGCTTTTTCCTGTAGCTCCTGGTTGGTGTTCTGCAACTCTTCCTGGCGGCTCTGCAACTCCTCGGCCAGCGACTGCGACTGCTTGAGCAGGTCTTCCGTACGCATGTTGGCTTCGATGGTGTTGAGCACGATGCCGATGGATTCGGTCAGCTGGTCGAGAAACGCCTGGTGGGTGGGGTTGAAGCGGTCGAAGGAGGCCAGCTCCAGCACGCCCTTGACCTGGCCCTCGAAGATGATGGGCAGCACCAGGATATTGCGGGGCACCGCGTCTCCCAGGCCGGAGGCGATGCGAAAGTAATCCGACGGTACGTTGGTGACGTGGATTTTCTGCTTTTCCAGGGCGCACTGACCGACCAACCCCTCGCCCAGGCCGACGGTTTCGCCCAGCACCGACTGGCCGCGGCTGGCGTAGTTGGCCAGCAGGCGCAAGCGGGGCGTGTCGGTGGCGGCGCTGAGCACGTAAAAGACGGCCCGCTGGGCCGAGACCACGGGCGCCAGCTCGGAGAGAATCAGCCGGCCGACGGTGGTCAGGTCGCGCTGGCCCTGGAGCATACGGCTGAACTTGGCCAGGTTGGTCTTCAACCAGTCCTGCTCGGTGTTCTTCTGCGTGGTTTCACGCAGGTTGCGAATCATTTCGTTGATGGTGTCCTTCAGCGCGGCGACCTCGCCCTGGGCCTCGACGGCGATCGAGCGCGTCAAGTCGCCCTTGGTCACGGCGGTGGCCACCTCGGCGATGGCTCGCACCTGCGTCGTCAGGTTGGCGGCGAGCTGATTGACGTTCTCGGTCAGGCCCTTCCAGGTACCCGCAGCGCCGGGTACCTTGGCCTGGCCGCCCAGCTGCCCTTCGACGCCCACCTCGCGGGCCACGGTCGTCACCTGGTCGGCGAACGTGGCCAGCGTGTCGATCATGCTGTTGATGGTGTCCGTGAGGGCGGCGATCTCGCCCTTCGCCTCGACGGTCTGCTTCTGCTTCAGGTCGCCGTTGGCGACGGCGGTCACTACCTTGGCGATGCCGCGCACCTGGCTGGTGAGGTTGCCGGCCATGAAGTTCACCGAGTCCGTGAGGTCTTTCCACGTACCCGAGACGCCCTTCACCTGGGCCTGGCCGCCGAGCTTGCCTTCGGTGCCCACTTCACGCGCGACACGGGTCACTTCGGAAGCGAACGAGCTGAGCTGATCCACCATCGTATTGACGGTGTTCTTCAGTTCGAGAATCTCACCCTTCACATCCACGGTGATCTTCTTCGACAGGTCGCCGCTGGCGACGGCCTTGGTCACGTCGGCGATGTTGCGCACCTGGCCGGTCAGGTTACTGGCCATGAAGTTCACCGAGTCCGTCAGGTCCTTCCAGGTGCCGGCCACGCCCTTCACGTCGGCCTGACCGCCCAGCCGACCTTCGGTACCGACCTCACGGGCCACGCGCGTCACTTCGGCGGCGAACGAACGCAGCTGGTCCACCATCGTGTTAATGGTGTTCTTCAGTTCGAGAATTTCGCCCTTCACATCGACGGTGATCTTCTTCGACAGGTCGCCAGTCGCCACGGCGGTGGTCACTTCCGCGATGTTGCGCACCTGGGCGGTCAAGTTGCCGGCCATCGAGTTCACGGAGTCGGTCAAGTCCTTCCACGTACCCGCGACACCTTTCACATCGGCCTGGCCGCCGAGCTTGCCTTCGGTGCCGACCTCGCGGGCGACGCGGGTCACTTCGGCCGCGAACGAACGCAACTGGTCCACCATCGTGTTGACGGTGTTCTTGAGTTCGAGAATCTCGCCCTTCACGTCCACGGAGATTTTCTTGGAGAGGTCGCCGCTGGCCACCGCTTTCGTCACGTCGGCGATGTTGCGGACCTGGCCGGTGAGGTTGCCCGCCATGAAGTTCACCGAGTCCGTGAGGTCCTTCCAGGTGCCGGCCACGCCGCGCACGTCGGCCTGGCCGCCGAGCTTGCCTTCGGTACCCACCTCGCGGGCGACGCGCGTCACTTCCGAGGCGAACGAACTCAGCTGATCCACCATCGTGTTGATGGTGTTCTTCAGTTCGAGAATTTCGCCCTTCACATCCACGGTGATCTTCTTCGACAGGTCGCCGTTGGCCACGGCGGTGGTCACTTCGGCGATGTTGCGCACCTGGGCCGTGAGGTTGCCGGCCATCGAGTTCACCGAGTCCGTGAGGTCTTTCCAGGTGCCGGACACGCCTTCGACGCGCGCCTGGCCGCCGAGCTTGCCTTCGGTGCCCACTTCACGCGCCACGCGGGTCACTTCCGAGGCAAACGAACCCAGCTGGTCCACCATCGTGTTGATGGTGTTTTTCAGTTCGAGGATTTCGCCCTTCACGTCCACGGTAATCTTCTTCGAGAGGTCCCCATTCGCGACGGCCGTCGTCACGTCAGCGATGTTGCGTACCTGGGCCGTCAGATTGCCGGCCATGAAGTTCACGGAGTCGGTCAAGTCCTTCCACGTACCGGCCACGCCCTTTACATCGGCCTGGCCGCCGAGGATGCCTTCGGTGCCCACTTCGCGCGCCACGCGGGTCACTTCGGAAGCGAACGAACTGAGCTGATCCACCATCGTATTGACGGTGTTTTTCAGTTCGAGAATCTCGCCCTTCACGTCCACCGCGACCTTCTTGGACAGGTCGCCGCTGGCGACGGCCTTGGTCACGTCGGCGATGTTGCGCACCTGGCCGGTCAGGTTACTGGCCATGAAATTCACGGAATCGGTCAGGTCCTTCCAGGTGCCGGCCACGCCGCGCACATCGGCCTGGCCGCCGAGCTTGCCTTCGGTACCCACCTCGCGGGCCACGCGGGTCACTTCGGCGGCGAACGAGCTGAGCTGATCCACCATCGTGTTAATGGTGTTCTTCAATTCGAGGATTTCGCCCTTCACGTCCACGGTGATCTTGCGGGACAGGTCACCGTTGGCCACGGCGGTGGTCACGTCGGCGATGTTGCGCACCTGGCCGGTCAGGTTGCCCGCCATCAGGTTGACGTTATCGGTGAGGTCTTTCCAGGTGCCGGCCACGCCTTTCACGTCGGCCTGGCCGCCGAGCTTGCCTTCCGTACCCACTTCGCGGGCCACGCGGGTCACTTCCGAGGCGAACGAACTGAGCTGATCCACCATCGTGTTGACGGTGTTCTTCAGTTCCAGGATTTCGCCCTTCACATCGACGGTGATCTTCTTCGACAGGTCGCCGTTGGCGACGGCCGTCGTCACCTGGGCGATGTTGCGCACCTGGGCCGTCAGGTTGCCGGCCATCGAGTTGACGGAGTCGGTCAAGTCTTTCCAGGTGCCCGACACACCTTCGACGCGCGCCTGGCCGCCGAGCTTGCCTTCCGTACCCACTTCGCGCGCGACACGGGTCACTTCCGACGCGAACGAGCGCAGCTGATCCACCATCGTATTAATGGTGTTCTTCAGTTCCAGGAACTCGCCCTTCACGTCCACGGTGATCTTTTTCGACAGGTCGCCCGTGGCCACCGCGGTGGTCACTTCGGCGATGTTGCGCACCTGGGCCGTCAAGTTACCGGCCATCGAGTTCACGGAGTCGGTCAAGTCCTTCCAGGTGCCGGCCACGCCCTTGACCTTGGCCTGGCCACCGAGCTTGCCCTCCGTACCCACTTCGCGGGCCACACGGGTCACTTCCGCGGCGAACGAACCGAGCTGCGCCACCATGCGGTTGACGATCTTGGCGGTGCGCAGGAACTCGCCCTGCAACGGCCGGTCGTCGATTTCCAGGGCCATGTTCTGCGACAGGTCGCCCTGGGCCACCGCGCCGATCACGCGCGCGGTCTCGCTGGTGGGATGGGCCAGGTCGGCCACCAGGGTGTTGACCGAGTCGATGGAGTCTTGCCAGAAGCCGGAAACATCGCCCAGCGAGGCCCGCTGGGTAATCTGGCCTTCCTTGCCGACGACCCGGCTGAGGCGGGCCAGTTCCTTGGCCATGCGCTCGTTCAGCTCGACCACGTCGTTGAAAGCGTCCGCCACCTTGCCGGCCACGCCCGACCACTCCACGGGCAACCGCACCGAGGCATCGCCTTTCTTCAGGGCATGCAGGGCGCGCAGCAGGACCGAAACATCCATCGTGGCCCCGACCGGTTCGTGCAGAAGGGTCATCGTCGTACTCCGGGTCAACGTGCGAGCAGGCGCGGACGCAGGGCGCATGAAAAACCCCTCAAGCGCGGCCCGGCCGCGCTCAAGGGGCTGTCATAGTCCCCGCGGAATGATTGCTGCCATGATAAGTCGAGGGCGCGCGGCTTGTCAAGGAAGCGGGCGCGGGCAGACTCACTCGTCGCCGCCCAGCGCGGCCAGCGCGACGTGCCCTTGGTTCGCCGTTGGCAGCAAGCGGGACAGCAGGCCGGCGGCGAGGGTGAACGCGACGCAGGTCCACAGACAGCCGACCAGGCCGGCGTACTGGTACAGCAAGCCGGACAACACGGTGCCGGCCAGCCGGCCACAGGCGTTGGCCATGTAATAGAAACCGACGTTCATGGCCACTTTGTCACTGTCGGTGTACGCCAGGATCAGGTACGAGTGGACCGCGGAATTCATGGCGAAGACAATGCCGAAGGCGATCAGGCCGACCACGACCACCAGGGTCGGCTCGATCCCGGCTTGCAGGGCCGCCGCGATGCCGGCCGGGAACAGGGCCAGCAGGAACGCCAACCAGGTCGCGGTCGCACCGTCGGGCGTGCCGCCCCGCGCTTCATAGCGGCGGCGGAGGATGGCGGGCGCGCTGGCCTGCACGAAGCCGTAGCCGATGATCCAGACCGCCAGGAAGCCGCCGACCTGCCAGAAGGTCCAGCCCAGCACGGTATAGAGGAACACGGGCAAGCCGACGACGAACCAGACATCGCGCGACGCGAACAGGAAGACGCGGGCCGCCGCCAGGATGTTGACGGCCCGGTTGTTCGAGAACATGTGACTGAACTTGGCCTTCTTGTTCGAGACACCCAGATCACCCTTCATTAAAAGCGCGGTCGCGAGCAGCGCCGTCAGCACCAACCCGGCCAGCACCAGCAAGGAATTCTGGAAGCCCAGCAAGTAGAGCAGCAGGCCGCCCACGAAGAAGCCCACACCCTTCAGGGCGTTCTTCGAGCCGGTTAGCACGGCGACCCACTGAAAGAGCGTCGATTGGGCGTCCGCCGCCACCACGAACTTGATGGCGCTCTTGGAACTCATCTTCGTCAGGTCTTTCGCGATCCCCGACAGGGCCTGGGCCGCCATCACGTAGGGAATCGTCAGCCAGGCCGGCGCGGCCAGAGCCAGCATGCCCAGGGCGATGACCTGCATGCCGAGGCCGGAAAAGAGCGTCGCCTTCAGGCCCAATCGAGCGGCCAGAAACCCGCCCACCAGATTGGTGACGATGCCGAAGACCTCGTAGAAGAGGAAGAGCATGGCCACTTCAATGGCCGAGTAGCCCTGCTGGTTGAAGTAGAGCAGGACCAGCATGCGGATCGCGCCATCGGTGAGGGTGTCGGCCCAGTAGGCTGCCGTCACCAGGATGTAGTTGCGCAGGTTGCTGGCGGGTTTGGCGGGAGTGAGCGTTTCGGCAGTCGCCATTGCATGCCCTCGATGCCTGAAGCAGCCGTCCGTGGTCTGGCCAATCGATCAGTTCTTGCTCGGCAAGGTGCGTGCGACCGTGCGCGTCAGCTCGGCCAGGCGATTCACGTAGCCCCACTCGTTGTCGTACCAGGCGAGGATCTTCACTTGCGTCTTGTCCACGAGCATGGTCGAAGGACCATCCACGATCGCCGAGCGCGGATCGTCCTTGAAGTCAATCGAAACGAGGGGCCGCTCTTCGTAGCCCAGGATGCCCTGCAAGGGCCCGGCCGCGGCGGCTTGCAGCAGGCCGTTGACCTCCTGCACCGTGGTCTCCCGCTTCACCTCGAACACGCAATCGGTCAGCGAAGCGTTGAGGAGCGGCACGCGCACGGCGATGCCGTTGAGCCGGCCCCGCAACTCCGGATAGATGAGCCCAATAGCCGTAGCCGACCCGGTCGTGGTCGGAATCAAGGACAACGACGCGGCCCTGGCCCGCCGCAGGTCCTGGTGCGGAGCATCCACGATGGTCTGCGTGTTGGTCATGTCGTGAATGGTGGTGATGACACCGTGGCGGATGCCGAGGCCTTCGTGGATGACCTTCACCACGGGAGCCAGGCAGTTGGTCGTGCAGGAGGCCGCGGTGAGCAGGTGATGCTGCTCAGGCCGGTACTCGTGGTCGTTGACGCCGACCACCAGATTCAAAGCCCCTTCCTTCACCGGAGCGGCGACGATCACCTTGCGGACGCCGCGCCGGAAGTAAGCCGCCAGTCGCTCCGCCGAACGGAACTTGCCCGAGCACTCCAGCACGATGTCGATGCCCAGGTCATTCCAGGGCACCTCTCCGGGCGATGATGCTTCGCTGAAGCCGAGTCGCTTATCCTCGACACGGACCTGCTGGCCCTCGGCAGCTACCTCGGGCGGCCAGCGGCCATGCACCGAATCGAACTTGAGGAGATGCGCGGCAACCTCCGGACCGCCCTGGGTCTCGTTGATATGGACGAACTCGAAATCCGGCCAGCCCCAGGCCGCCCGCAGCACCAGGCGGCCCATGCGACCGAAACCGTTGATGCCAACTCGCACCATGCCGTGGCCTCCAGAAAGCCCTGCCGCTCCTCTGCCGGCAACCGTTCGGGTCATGCCTGGGGCGTCAGGTCGTTCAACCAGTTGCTGAGCTTCGCGTCAATCTGGTCGCGCACGGAGCGGAACTTGGCTAGCCGCTCGGCCTCGTCGCCCTCGGCGGCCGTGGGGTCTTCGACCACCCATTCCAACTGGGAGAGCGTCCCGGGCCAGGCAGTCGGACATTTGTCCTCGGCACGGGCGCAGACGGAAATCGCCACCTTCACGGGGAGCAGGCCGAGGTAGTCCGCCAGTGCTTTCGGCCGCTCGCCGCTCAGGTCGATCCCAACTTCCTGCATGACACGCACCGTCAGCGGGTGGATGCTGTCCGTGGGGGCGCTGCCGGCGCTGTAAACGTCGAAGTGGGCCGCCGCCTTCCGCTTGAGCAGCGCTGCCGCCATCTGACTCCGGGCGGCGTTGTGGGTGCAAAGAAACAGCACGATGGGCTTACTCATGGTTTTTCCTCCACGATGACAGAGTGCGGAAAATCGTACGCCGAGAACCCTGCCGACCAACGGCCAACCGCCGGGCAGCCTTACTTCTGGGGGCAGCAGCCCCCGAACTTCTTGAGCTTCCTGGCTCGCGCTTCGTCCGCCTTGAATTCGGGCACTTCGGCGAAGCAGCACCCCAGGCATTCCACGAGCTTTTGATGAAACGGCGTGCCGGGCGTCGCCAGCGAGTAGTAGCTCCACTGGCCCGCCCGACGCACCTGGACCAGTCCTGCTTTGCGCAAGTAGGCCAGATGACGCGAGGCGCGGGGTTGAGGCAGGTCCAGGATCGTGTGCACGTCGCCCACGCACATTTCACCCCGCTGGAGCAAATACAGGATGCGCAGCCGGCTCCGGTTCGCGAAGGCCCGGAAGATGCGGTCGATCTGGTTGATCGTCGTTGCGGCCCTGGCCATATATGCGCCTCAGGTAATATGCGCCCATAGTAATATAAGAGCGAGAGCGCTGAAGAACAAGGAGCGACAAGTAAGGACTACAGTGCAAGATCAAGAAACTCATTGCTCAAGGGACAGGCTTCTGGGTGCCATGCCCACGGCTTGGCGTGGGCATGGTAAGCAGGTGCGGCCCCCATGCCCACGCCAAGCCGTGGGCATGGCACCCAGCAAGCCCCCTGCTGAACTGCAAGTCCATTGATCTTGCACAAGGCGCGCGCACGAGCCGCGCGGCGGGCCGCCGTGCGGCTTGGCTTCCGTGCGATGGGATTGGATGCCGGTTAGCGGATGAACGTCGCAACCTTCGCCAGGAAAGCGGCGTTCGAGGGGTGCTTGCTCAGTTGCTGCACCAAGCTTTCCATCGCTTCGATGGGGCGCAGCGACACCAGGCTGCGGCGCAGCAGCGTCACCTGCTTCATGGTTTCGGGCGGCAGGATGCGCTCTTCCTTGCGCGTGCCCGACTGGCTGATGTCCATCGCGGGGAAGATGCGGCGGTCGGCCAGCCGGCGGTCGAGCACCAGCTCCATGTTGCCGGTGCCCTTGAATTCCTGAAAGATGTAGTCGTCCATGCGGCTGCCAGTGTCGATCAGCGCGGTGGCCATGATGGTCAGCGAGCCGCCTTCCTCGAAGACGCGCGCGCCGCCGAACAGCCGGCGCGGCACTTCCATCGCCCGACTGTCGATGCCGCCCGACATGGTCCGACCGCTGTTGCCCACGTTCTTGTTGTAGGCTCGCGCCAGGCGGGTCAGGCTGTCGAGCAGCACGAACACCGACTGGCCCTGCTCGGCCAGCCGCTTGGCGCGCTCCATGACCAGCTCGGCCAGCCGGATGTGATTGACCGTATCCTGATCCGAGCTGGAGGCAATGACCTCGCCCTGGATCGTGCGGCGCATCTCGGTCACTTCCTCGGGCCGCTCGTCGATCAGCAGCATGAACAGCTTCATTTCCGGGTGGTTCTTCGACACCGCCAGGGCAATATGCTGCAAGAGGATGGTCTTGCCGGTGCGCGGCGGAGCGACGATCAGGCCGCGCTGCCCCTTGCCGATCGGCGTCAGCAGGTCCATGACGCGCGTGGTCAGCGGCTCCGCGCCGGTTTCCAGCACGATCTGGTCGTGCGGGTCGATGGGCGTCAGCTGGTCGAAGGTGCGGCGGGGAAACTGCCGGGCCTCGATGCCCTCGATGGATTTGACCTCGAGCAGTCGGGGGCCGCCGCCCCCTTTGCGGGGGGATTCCACCGGCCCGGCCAGCAGCAAGCCTTCGCGCAAGCCGAGCTTGCTGATCATCGGAGCGGAGACGTAAGGGTCGCTCGATTGCGCGGTGTAGGACCGCGCCGGGTTGCGGAGAAAGCCATAACCTTTGGGATGCAGTTCCAGGACGCCCTGGACTGATTGTCCGTTCTGTGGCATTGAGTTCTCTTTCGATGACAATGGCGGAGCGGGCCGCACGGCTGACCGGGAGAAGGGATCGCACGGCGAAGGAGGCCGGCCGGGGCCGGGTGCAATCCGCCAGTAGCTGGCCGCGCTGCCTCAGACCTTGCGGTGGGCGGTGGTGGCTTCCCAGGTGCCGTCGGGCAGGGATACCAGTTGATAGTCGCTAAAGAGATTGGGCGCTTCTTTCTGCATGATACGCAAAACCTGGACCGCAAGCTTGCGAATTTCCGTTTCCGCATGCCGGCTGCCGCGCAGCTCGATGAAATGCCGCAAGGCCCGGCTGTTGGCGGTGACGAAGATCTTCGTTTCCGTGGCGTTGGGCAACACGCTGCGCGCCGCCTGGCGCGCCATTTTTCGCCGCAGCGTGCGGTCCGGCTCATCCTTGAACTTGTCGAGCAGCTTCTCGACCAGCTGCACATACGCCTGATGGCAGCGGCCGACGGCTTCGAGCCAGAGGGCGTGCGTGGCGGGGTCGTCGGCGATCACATCCGGCTCGACATACTCGGCGATGGACTCATCCACGTAGCGTTGACTGAGCTGACTGTAGCCAAAGCCCGCGCGATGGCGCACCAATTCGTGCGTCAGGCTGCGGCTGATCCCGGTGAAGATAAAGTTCCACGTCGCATGTTCCAGGACCGAACCGTGGCCGACTTCCAGGATGTGCTCCAGGTACGCCTTGTTGCCGCCGGGACGCGGACGGGCAAACGACATGTAGCACACCCGGCCCGCCACCTCGGAGAGCTTCTCGCCGGCGACCTCGGTATCCGTCTGCCAGGTCGCAACGTCGTGGTCCGCCAGGAAGCGGTCGATGTCTTCCCGCGCGACGGTCTGCCGGCCGACGAGATAAACTTCCGGCTCGCGAATGATCTTGATGTCCCGGGCGGGGTCGAAAACAGCCACGGCAGGAATCCTTTCCCGAGGAACCCCGCGCCCGCGGCGTCGCTGGGTTCCTCAAATGCAGGATAGTTCACTTTGGTGTCGGCAAGCCCGGCAAGCAGCGCTGGGGCGCTGCGGTGGTTGCGATCCGGAAAGGGCTGATGAGCGCGGGAGCTGGTCCAGAAATCGCCAGGGCTGGGCAACGACTGATCGAGAAGGCATTGTATCCAGCGTGCGCGTCGGTGTCGATAGGCTCACCGAGGACGTGGCTTGTGCCCCGGCGGTTTCTCCAGCACAGGTTCGGCGATTCGCATCAAGGCTGCTGAGGGTCGATGCCCAGCGCCCGCAGTTTCGCTGCGAGTTGTTCGGCGCGCTGGCGCTCTTGTTCAGCGCGCTGGCGCTCGTGCTCGGCCTGTTGCTGTGCCTGCTCGGCCTGTTGCTGTGCCTGCTCGGCCTGCTGCTGTGCCTGCTCGGCGCGCTGGCGTTCCTGGTCGAGAAGTTGCCGTGCTTGTACCGCCAACTCCGGTCCTGCGGCAATCACGCGCCGCTGCGCATCATACCAGCGCAGCCAGCGGGCTCGATGGCCTTCGTACTCGCCGTCCCAGAGCATCAGGCCCAGACCGATGCGGGGGAACCAGGCTTCTGCCAGTGGTTGGTATTCTCCAGCCTGGTTGGCGAAGCAGCGCAACACGCCGTGGTGCAGGCGGTCCAGCGGATCGAAAATGACATAGTAGGGCACGCCGATGCGGGCGTAGGTCTCAAGCTTGAAGTCTTCCTCGCGGCCGCGTCGGTCGGAGACAATTTCAATCGCCACGTCCGGTGGCTTGCCGCGTTCCCAGACGAAGTAGGAGCGATTGCGCCGCAAGGCCAGATCGCCGCCGACTGGAATGTCGATGGCCAGCATGTTGTCCGGCGCCAGCGGGTCTTCGCTGGGATTGAAGAACAAGCCCACGTTGGCGAAAGCCTGAAAGGTCCGGTTTGGGCCAGGGCCTGCCCAGCTGGCGTACAGAGCCTCGGCGAGCAATCGCTGCTGCTTCTCGGCGAAGATGCTGTCCACGGGCGTGTCATCCTCGATCACCAGCGCTTCCAGGTCGGGAACCACCTCGGGAGGCAGCGCGGCTCGCGCTCCGTTCCCGTGCGGCGACGTGGGGACGCCGGCTGGTGTGCTGGTTTCGGTAGGCGAACTCATTTTCCTGCTCCTGGCAGTTGCTGCCGAATCCACTGCCGAAACTCGCGGACCAGGCTGTTATCGTCCGTCTGGCCCCAGCGCTGCAAGACGCGGAGAATGTCGGCGGGAGCCAGGAACGGGAAATAGCGGCTGCGCTCGACCGCGACATACTCACCGTTCGCCGCCAGATTCAGAAACGTAATGGTCTCACCATCGAAGCGCCAAATTTCCGGTACGCCCAGGGC
>JAEUIF010001407.1 GCA_016795185.1 Planctomycetia bacterium
CGACCGCTGCCAGCGCCTGCCCGTCGCGTGGGTGGGCGGCCCGGGCCTGGCTTTGCTAGGGGTGCCGCGGGCCGACTCCCTGGAGCCTCGGATCCCCACCGTGGGACGAGGTGCCGTCGTGCGGCGAACCTTCCCGGTAGATCGTGCCTGCTCCGGGTTGCTGGAGGACCGTCTCCACACGCCGGAGCAGGCCCAACGTGTCGGACAGCGTCAGCCCGTTGTTCTGCCTGGAATGCTTGCGGCGGGCGCCGGGTTCGCGTGCGGTCTGGCGGCGGCTGCGCACTGCACCGGCAAAGCACTCGTGCCCCGGGCGTCCGAGAAAGCCGAACCCGTCCTGCGGCGACCAGGTCAGCCCGGCCTACTCCAGCAACCCCCCGAACAGTCCAGCCCAGGCGTGCTGGCTGGGGAAGCGCCGCTCGGTGGCGAACTCGACCGGGTCGGTCACCCAGGAGTGGGGCCGCGGCTGGAGCACCTCAACACACTGGCCGAGATGGTTCGTCCAGGCCGCCCATTCGGGCCTCGACGGTGTCTGTCGCAACGGCTGAGGGTAGTCGTCATGGCCTCGTTGGAAGTGAATCCGGTCGGTGAGGCCCAGCTTCTCTTGGCGGACGTTCCAAAGGGCATCTTGCTCCTGGGTGACGATGAGAACCTTCGTCGGCTTGAGGCCGAGGCCACAGAACTGGTCGTCATCCCGGCTGATCGCCTGGAACAGATGGCTGAGGAAGGTCGTCTTCCCGGCCTTCCACATACCGATGAAGAGGACGATGCCGCCGCGAGGCAGGTAGCCTTCCCAGACCCACTCGACCTTCGCCCCGGCGGTCCCGGCCAGGTGAGAGATGGGGACGGGCTTCGGGAAAGTGAAGCCGGTCGAACCGGCGGTCTCGACGGTCGGGTCAAACCGTGGGGATTCGAGCCTCATGGAAAGCCTCGGGGTCAGCTGTTTGAGGGACGGCCGGGAGGAGAGAGAATCGTACCCGAGGGGAGGGCCGGATTGGAGGCTGGTAGAAGTGGCTTGGAAGGAAGGACAGCCGGTCGAGAAATCGGCCGGCCGAAAATGGTAGCCGGGCGAGGTTGGGCAGTCGATGGCAGTGAGCCGAGGTCGAGCAGCGGAAGGGCCGACCCGCTCCTCTCTGTTTCCTGTTGGGTTATTGGGGCGGCGGCCGTTAACGATTGGGACCGCCGTGAGCGACAGAATTTGTGGTTCGGAGCGGTACCCGCCGAGGTGCGGAAGCGGTACAGAATGATACAGAATGCCGCCAAAAGCGGGCTACGGGCCTGGCTTTGGGTTGGTCGGACGAGTAAGGTAGGGGGCCGAGAAGGTCTCAGAACACTGTAACCTATTTGAGAGAGGTAGCTTCCGTTCTGACCGTTCCGTTCACCGACGACAGTGACTCGCGGAACTTCAAGTCGTTGACCAGGCACGGGTGCTTGTATTGCTCCAGGGTGCCGCCGCTGCGTTCCAGGCGCTGGCGGTCCCAGCGCTGGAGCGCGCCGGCGGGTAGCAGTTGCACGCGCAATTCGTCCAGCCGCTGGCTGTCGCGCTTGGCGGCGTATTCGGTGTTGTCGGCCATCAGACGGCGGTCCAGCGCCTCGGCCAGTTGCCGGCCTTGGTCCGCGTCGCGCAGCTCCGCTTCCTCCACGAACAGGCCGTAGCCCGGCCGCTCGTCGTCCCAGCAGGGGGCTACCGTGTAGGAGTTCAGGTTCAGGTCGAAGGACTGACACAGGTCCGTCATCGCCTTCGTCACCTGGTATTCGGAGAGCTTCTCACCCGTAATGTTCGAGAAGTGCGAACCCTTGCTGAGAAACTCCACCAGCGGCGTCTGCTCGTGGAAGCCCGTCACTTGCACCAGGTCGTGAATGTTGTAGCGGTAGAGCCCGTAGGCCGTGGTCAGCAGGATGAAGTATTTTTTGCCGACTTCCAGCTCGTAACTGCTCAGCACGGTCGGCTGCGGCCGGTCGATCTCGCCCTCGGGAATGAACTCGAAGTAATGGCTGCGGATGTCGAGCGCCCCGCTCGGCGTATGGTCGTCGAACGGGATCGTCATGCGGCCTTCGCTGGCCACCAGGCCCACGTCGCGGATCGGCGCTGCGCCGAAGTAGTGCGGGAACTGCCGGAGGTACGCGCCCATGCTGCCGCCCGTCCAGGTGCCGATCAGCAGCCGGCGCGGATCCCAGTAGTCCTTCGGGTAGAGCGTACCGGACTTCTCGGCGATGGTGGATAGCTCGCGGGCGCGTTCGGGCAACGGCTTCAGGCGGGCAGTGATCGCGGCGCGCACGTCCGCCGGCAGGTCGATGGTGTTGCTCAGGGTGCCGTTGTGCAGGTCGCGCAGGAGCGATTCTTTTTCGCGGTCGCCGGTGCGGGCCAGGCTAAGCAGTGTACTGGGGTTGGCGGCCACCAGCATGCCGACCTTGCGCGGCAGGCCCAGACGCAGGGCGACGTAATACTTGGCGTGCGCGTCCTTGACCTTGCCGGCGATGGGCGGGAAGCAGTAGAGCCACTGCACGATGCGTTTCTGCATGTGGGCGGTCAGGCCGGTGAGCGCGCCGCAGGGGATGCCCGCCTCGGTGCGGAACTCGTCCCACTCGCCCGCGAGTTGCACGATGGGCCGCAGTCGCATTTCGGGGTGCTTCTGCCAGGCGCGCACACCCCACATGTTCCAGGCCCGGCGGTAGTCGGCCAGGTACTGCGGCGTCACCGGGATGTACTTGCGCGAAGCCGTGGTGCCGCTGGTCATGGCGAACATGTAGACGGTCTTCTCGGCCAGCAGCGCGTTGGTCTCGCCCTTGCGGACGCGGGCGATGTACGGTTCGTGGTCCTCGTAACGCAGCACACCGACCTGGCGGCGAAAGTCCTCGCGGGTGCGGATCGAGCCGAAGCCGTGGTCGCGGCCGAAGCCGGTGTTGGCCTGGGCGGCGAGGATGCGGCGCAGCACCTCTTCCTGCACGCCGCGCGGATCGCGGGCGGCGTTATCGAACGCGGCCAGTTGCCGGCGGATAGGCCAGCCGAGCAAGCGGCGGATCGGATACCAGCGGGCCAGACCGGACAGCCAGGAAAGCGACATGGGAATGGGAGCCCTTTCAGTTCCGGTTTATGTGGTTCAGCCCCGGAGGGGCGTCAGATTGGTAGCCCAGGGCGCGAGCCCTGGGATTGGTGTTGCCATTCCAGCGACAAGCCCCGGAGGGGCGAAACAATCCCCCGTGGGAGATCTCTGCCGCCCCTCCGGGGCTTGCGGATGCGGTCCTGCTGTAAGCCCTAGGCCGACGCCCTCGGCTAAAGTTCTGTCGTTGTGGTTCTTGGTTTGCCTGGCGATCAATCCTTGACCGGTTCAATAATCAATTGTTCGGGGCAGCGTTCCAGTTCTTCGGGGCCAATGAACACCACTTCGACTCCCACGCGCTGCCCCCGATCAGTTAGCTCGAAGATTGGAAAATACCCAGCGCCGAACCCCGAGAACGCCACGGGCAAAATCATTCCAGGGTCAGGACCGATGTTTGTGACCCCTGCGAATTTGATGTTCTTAGATGCTTGGTCAGCGGCATCCCGTTGTTCATCGGTCATGATGCGGAAGACTTGATCCGCAACCTCCTGGTCAAAACAAGTGACGTACCAGGAATCGACGCCCAAGTGCTCGACTTTCTGGCCGCGTTCTCCAGCGCTGCCCTGAAGCGCTCTGAGCTGGGAGACTCGCTTCTCTCCGTTCGCGAACGCGATGGTCTTGATGGCGACCGAATAGGTGCCCGGCGGTACGTCAAAGGTGCGCCGCATGTAGTCATCGGCACAGGCCCAAATATCGGAAAAGCAGAGCTTGCCGGAAACAATGGGGATTTGAGCCAACTCCGTCCACGACGATTCCATGCCGGGCGGTAAGCGCCGATAGAATTCCTCTTTGGTGATGGTCTCCCATTCCGCCATTGCTCAATTCCCAAGGCTTCAAGGGGCCTTCACCAGCGCCGTCGTAGTCGGCTCCAACGTGGGAGTCACGATCGGTTCCGGTTCCGCCAGGTGCTGATTGAAGAATTCCAGCACGCGCCGCTCGTATTCGCCGTTGGCCACCTTCAGCGCCTGGTTGTGCTTCGCGCCTTCCACCAGCCAGAGTTCCTTGGGTTCGCGGGCGCGGTCGAACAGCGCCTGGGCCATCTCGGGACGGATATAGGTGTCGCCGCCGCCGTGGATCATCAGCAGCGGCCGGGGCGACAGCTTCGGGAGGTACTTTTCCAGGTGCGGGAACTGGCACTGGCGCTCGCGGGCGATCTGCTTCATGGCCACCATACCGATCTGGCCGTAGTACCACATCGGGATCAGCCCTTGCAGGATGTAGTGGTTGTTGTAGATCGCGTACCACTTCCGCATGTAGGGCACGAGCGTCGTGTAGGTGGCGAAGACGCCGTCGGTCACGCAGCAGCGCACCCAGGGATCCTCGGCCGCCGCGATCAGGCCCGCGCCGCCGCCCTTGCTGATGCCGAAGAAGCCTATGCCGCGCGGGTCGGCGTCGGGGCGGCTTTTCAGGTACTTTAGAGCCGACCGGTAGTCGTCCACCTCAAAGCTGGTGATCCACTGCAACGGTTCGTAAGCCGGGTGCTTATCGCTGTCGCCTTGGTTGCGCGGCTCGAAGGTGAAGATGTCGTAGCCGTGGTCGAGCAGCTGCTTGCAATAGGGCAGGCACGACCAGCGGTTGGAGCCGTACTCCAGTCCGAACAGCACCACGCCGCGCCGGCGCGGCGTGCGGCATTTCAGATAGCAGCCGCGCAGGTTCAGGCCGTTGGTCGTCGGCAGCGTCACGTCCTCGGCACCATCCACCGGCTTGCCGCGCGGAATGGCGAAGAGCGGTTTTTCCTGAAAGATGCGCAGGATGTATTCAAGATAGTTCCAGCGCAGGTAATAGTGCAATCCGAACAGGAACAGCCCCAGACTGAAGGGCACGCTCACCAGGACGCTCAGGCCGCTAATCAGCCAGACCACGGGTGTAATTCCTTGGAGTGCGAAGCCACGAACGGTGCATCAGTCAATGAAACGGCTGGCGATCAGCGAAATATTCTGCCCACCGAACCCGAAGCTGTTGCTCAGGGCGTGGTCGATCTTCTTCTCGCGCGCCTGATTGGGAATGTAGTCGAGGTCGCATTCGGGGTCGGGGTTCTCGTAGTTGATTGTGGGAGGCAGCACGCCGTGGTGGATCGCCATCACGCAGGTGATGAGTTCCACCGCGCCCGCGGCGGCGATCAAGTGGCCGAGCATGCTCTTGCTGCTCGACACCGGCACTTGATACGCCCCGTCGCCGAAGACGTGCTTGATGGCCAGCGATTCGACCCGGTCGTTGACCTGCGTGCTGGTCCCGTGGGCGTTGATGTAGCCGATGGCCGAGGTCGGCAATCCGCTGTCCTTGATGGCCTGCGAGATGCAGGCGATGGCTCCGCGCCCGTCCGGATGGCTGTCGGTGATGCGGAAGGCATCCGCGGTCGAGCCGTAGCCCGTCAGCTCGGCGTGAATGTGCGCCTTGCGCTTTTTCGCGTGCTCCAACTCTTCGAGCACCAGCATGCCCGCGCCTTCGCCGAGCACGAAGCCATCGCGCTTCAGGTCGAACGGCCGCGACGCCTTGCTCGGCGGCTCATTCGAGGTCGACAGGGCCGTCAGTAGGTTGAAGCCGGTGACGCCCAGCGGATGAATCATGCTATGCGCGCCGCCCGACAGCATCATGTCGGCGTCGCCGTGGCGAATCAACTCGGCCGCCTCCCCGATGGCCTGGCTGCTGGCTGCGCAGGCGGTCAGGCAGTTGTAGTTCGGCCCTTGCAGGTCGAAATGGTCCGCCAGGTGCGCGGTCGGCGTGTGCAGTTCCTGTTCGTATTCGCGGCCCGGATGGAAGTGGTACAGACCGTTCTTGGTGAAATTCACCACATCCACCAGCCGGCGTTCCGGCCGCCAGCTCTGTGCGATCAGGCTGACGAGGTGATGGAAGTCCTGGATGCCCTCACCGCAGCCCAGGTAGACGCCAATGCGGGTGCGGTCCACCTGGCTGTTGTCGAGCAGGCCGGCATCGGCCAAGGCTTGCGCTCCGGCGGCGGCGCTGAACTTGCTGTTCACGCCCGAATCCGCCCAGCGCTCGACGTTGCCGACGAACTTGCCCAGGTCGAAATCCTTGACCTGCCCGGCGATCTTCGTTGGAAACCGACTGGCGTTGAACAGCGAGATCGGCCCGACGCCGCTCTTGGCTTCGAGCTGGTTGCGGTACAGCAACTCGACGCTGTGCCCCAGCGGCGTGACAGCGCCCATTCCGGTGATGACGACGCGTCTTCTCATGATTGGTGTCAGTTGTCAGTGGTCAGTTGTCAGTTGCGAACCGCGTGTCGTCCGTCGCCGGCTGGAGTCCGCCTCCGCTTCTGGCCACGGACGACTGACAACTGGCAAAGGACTATTCCCACTTCCGACAGACCACGGCCGCGCACTGGCCGAGATCGGTGAAGCTCACCTTGACGAAGTACGGTTTCCGCACCGCCGCCGCGCTGCCGGCGACAATGGCCAGCGGGCAGGCGGGGTCCGGGTTTTCGTAGTTCAGGGTCACCGGCACCTGGCCGTGTTGTTGCGCCAGCACGCTGCCGCAGAGTTCAGTCAGGCCGCCGGCCGCGCCCAGGTTGCCGTAGTAGCTCTTCGGCGCCCACACGGGCATCGGCTGCGCTGCGCCCCCGAATACTTCTTGCAAACCGCGTGCCTCCCAGATGTCGGACTGCACGCTGGCCAGGCCGTGGGCGTTGACGTGATCGATGTCTTCCGGGCCGATGCCGGCGTCTTTCAGGGCGGCGCGGATGGCGCGGGCGATTCCCGCGCCGGTGCGGCCCTTGTCGAAGGCCGAGCCGAAGCCGACCAGCTCCGCGTAAATGCGTGCGCCGCGCTGCTGGGCATGGCCGAGCTCTTCCACGGCCAGCACGCCCGCGCCTTCGCCGATCACCGTGCCGTCGCGGTCGCGGTCGAACGGCCGCACGGCCTTGTCCGGCGCGTCGTTGCGGCGCGACAGCGGCTGGAACAGGCAGTGGCGGACCATGCTCAGCGGATTGAACCGACTGTCGGCGCCGCCGACCAGGAAGAAATCGGAAACGTCGCGCTTGATGATGCGCCGGGCCTCGCCGAGCGCCAGCAGGCCGGCGACTTCGCTTTCGGTGATGGTGTTGCTCGGCCCCTGGGCGTTGTGAATGATCGAGACGTGGCAAGCGAGCATATTGGGCAGGTACTTCAGCATCCAGAGCGGCTGGATGCGTGCCAGGCCCAGATCGCCCCACTTTTCCAGATCGACGTGGCCCGGCGCGCAGTTGGTGCTGACGGTGGCGGCCTCGGCCAGTTCATCGAGGTCCGTGGCGATCAGGCCGGAGCCGAATTCGACGCCGAAGCGCGTCGGGTCGAGCTTGGCCTTGTCGATGGCGGCATCGTCCAGAGCCAGCTGAGCAGCGCAGACCGCCAGCTGGATGGTGCGGGCCATCACTCGCAGGTTCTTGCGGTGGTCCTTGCCGATGAACTTCTTGGCGTCGAAATCCTGGACCTCGCCGCCGATCTTGGTGGGCAAGGACGCCACGTCGAACGCCCGCAGCGGTCGGACGCCGCTGCGCCCCGTTTGCAACCCTTGCCAGTAAGCTTCCCGGCCCTGGCCGATCGGGCTGAGCACGCCCAGTCCGGTGATGACCGTTCGCCGCGTTGACGAAGCCATGACGCACCTTGCACGGAAATGGGACTGACGGGCCCCGAAGGCGTGGCGAAGCCGTTGGCGACCGCCGCTCAGGACTGTTCCGGACGTTTGCCTGCTTCCCTGACCAGGCCGAGGATTCGTTGCAGCTCGCCGGTGAACACGAAGTTGTGGTCGCCGAAGAACTGTTGCGAGCGCGACTGGTCGAGATGGGCGAAGAAGATTTCGGCCTCGACGGCCAGCGCCGCGCCGACCAGCACCTTGCCGGCCACGGTCGCCCCCTCCTTGCGGAGATGGAGCAATTCCACGTCGTAGACGATCTCGTCCCCGGCCAGCACTTCCCGATGGAAGACCGCCTTGGGGATCTTGGCCAGGATGACCTTTTCCTTGAAGTCGTTGGCCTCGCCGACCAGGATGCCCCCGGTTTGCGCCAGCCCTTCGAGCATCAGGGCGCCCGGCATGACGGGCCAGCCCGGAAAATGGTCCGCGAAGAAGTCTTCCGCCAGGCTCAGGCACTTCACCGCCCGCGCCGACTGCTTCGGCTTGAACTCCAGGATTCGGTCGATCCAGATCCAGCGCATGTGACCCTTGCCTGAAGCCCCGTCCCGCGAGGACGCAGCATCGGTCAATCGAGTGCGGAGTTGCTGCGGAGGCCCCTCTCCCGCGCGGGGAGAGGGGTACCCATGCCGTAACAAACCCTTAGTTGCGGCCCGCGCCCAGCTTGCCCTGGATGTAGCGCGCGATCAACTCGACCGTGAACAGGTCGCTGATGGCACCGACTTCCGGGTTCGACTCGAACTTGCTCAGGTCGGCGAACGGCATCCGCTGGCGCAGTTCGGCTAGGCCCTTGTCCGTCACCTTGCCGTCGGCTACGAAGTCCGGGTCGCCCTGGAAGATCGATTCCGGGAACAGCTCGTCGCGCGGAATCTTGATGCCGAACTCACGTTCGAGGCGGAAGACGATATCGAGAAAGTCGATGGACTCGGCCCCGAGGTCGCCTTGCAGGGTCGCCGTCGGCTTGATGTCCTCTTCGTCCACGTTCAGGGCTTCGACCAGCGTGGCGGACACCTTTTGATAGATTTCTTCCGTACTCGGCATGGGTTTTCTCCGTCGGACAGTAAGAATAAACTGGGTCAAGACCTTGGGTGATTCATCAGCAGTCGCGGACCTCCCGCGACCTGCCTGGAAACCATAACGGTATTTTGGGGCGAGCGTGACAGCCGCCGGCGTCTTTCGTAGGGTCCGCTGTGCGGACCACTTGGCCAATCGCTTGCCACGGTTCAGCGTGGTCCGCACAGCGGACCCTACCAGGGCTTCGGTTCGTAGTCCCGCCTTCAGGCGGTGTTCTCCGCACACCGCCTGAAGGCGGGACTACGAACCAATCGTCAGCCCGAGATCGCGCCCAGGCTCAAGCCGCCGTCGACCGTCAGCACCTGGCCTGTCAAGTAGGCGCTGTCGGCGCTGGCCAGAAACACCGCCACCCTGGCGATGTCGTCCGGCGTGCCAATCCGCCGCATGGGGATCAGCTTCTTGATCATGTCGCCGGCCTTGTTCCGCACGGCTTCGCTCATGTCGGTTTCGATGAAGCCCGGCGCGATGGCATTCACCGTGATGTTTCTGCTGGCCAGTTCCACCGCGAGGGCGCGGGTGAAGGAGTTGATTGCCCCCTTGCTGGCGCTGTAGTTCGTTTGTCCCTGGTTCACGTGCGTGGCGGCGACGCTCGACACGTTGATGATCCGTCCCCGCCGCTGCTTCAGCATCGGGTTGTAGGCCACGGCCCGGCAGAAGTTCACCGTGCCGCCCAGGTTCGTCGTCACCACACGGTTAAAGTCGTCGGGTTCCAGGCGAATGAACAGGTCGTCCTTGATGATGCCGGCGTTGTTCACCAGCACGTCGATCCGGCCCCAGTCGGCCAGCACCTTGTCCACGCACTGCTGCGCGGCGGCCATGTCGGTCACGTCGCACTGTAGCGCCTGCACGCCCGGCCCGCCGGCGGCCTGCACCTCTTGCACCAGGCTGTCGGCCGCCGCCTGGCTGCCGCGATAGACGAAGGCCACCTTGGCCCCCTCCGCCGCGAACGCCTTGACGATGCCCCGGCCGATGCCCCGGCTGCCGCCCGTCACCAGCGCGACTTGGTCCTTCAGTCTCATGTCATCCTTCCTGGGGGCGGCCCAGCACCAGGTAATGTTCACGCAACTGGCCGACGATGCGGGCGTCGAGCACCTGCCAGGCCGGGTTACGGTCTTGCAGGTTCGAGCGGGCCAGCGTAAAACGCCCCGCCACCGCCGACTGCCCGCTGTCCACTTCGCCCTTGCCCTTGAAGGTCGCCGTCTCCGGCGTTTCCTCGATAAGTTCCGCCGTCAGGGTCAGCTTCTTGCCCGGCTCCATGAAGGTGCCGTACTTGATGTTCTTGGCTTCCCGCAGCACCACGACGCTGTGCCGGAAGTCGTCCCGGATGCGGAGCAGCCAGGAGGCCGTTTCCACCAGGGATTGCAGCATCATCACGCCCGGCATGACCGGAAAGGTCGGAAAATGGTCGGCCAGGTACTCTTCACCCAGGGTCAGGTGCTTCACCGCCCGGATGATCCTGTTTTCCTCGACCCCCAGAATCCGGTCGACGAGGTTAAACCTCATGCCTGCCGTCCGTTCCCTAACTTTGCTCCAGGAATCACTTTCCGCGAACCGCCCGGCCCAAAAAGGGGCAGTATACTGACGGTTTCAACCCCCAGCAACCCCGATTCCGCTGCCGCGCTTCCCGCCGGCCGCGAACCCAGGCCGCGCTGCTTGCCCGCGACGTCATTGGTCAGGCGATGGCCCAATCTTCGCTGAACTGCGAAATCCTGGCAATTCGGATTGGCGGGGAAATTGAGGCAATCTGCCCTGGACCGTTCGTTCTGGGGCAACTGCGTCGAATCTGCGGATGATGTCGAACAGCCTAGCGGGTGTCTGTCCAATCCAGCGTCTCCGGTTGCCAGACTGTAATAACCCTCACAACCTGCCTTCCCTGCGCTCTCAATATAGCGATTTTGCCGTCCGGCGGGGAGATGAAGTGCCGACAAGCCGTCCTACATCGTCCGCCCGCCGTCCACAACCACGACCTGGCCCGTCATCAGGCTGTTGCCCAGCGCCAGGAATTCGACCACGTCGGCGATGTCGTCCGGCGACGCGGCCCGGCGCATCGGCGCGGTCTGCACGTACTTCTCCACCCGTTCCATGTGCCCTTCGAGCCAGCGGGTCAGCACCGGCCCCGGCGCGACGGCATTCACCCGCACCGTGGGCGAAAAGGTCCGCGCCAGCGACTTGGTCAGCGAGTGCAGCGCCGCCTTGCTGGCCGCGTAGGGGATCGAACTACCGTCGCCGCTCAGCCCCGCCACCGAGCCGACGTTGACGATGCACCCGCCCCGTGCCTGCAACAAGGGCAGCGCTGCCCGGCAGCAGTAGAACGCCCCCTTGACGTTCACCTGGAACAACTCGTCCCAGACCTCGTCCGTCAAGGCGTCAAGATTCTTGAACTCGACGAAGCGGGTCGTCGCCGCGTTGTTGACCAGCACATCCAGCCCGCCGAGTTCCGCCTGACAGCGTGCGACCATCGCCCGTACGGCGCGCTCGTCGGCGACGTTCGCCTGACAGAGCAGCGCCGGCACGCCGAGTTTGCGCACCTCGGCGACGGTTTCCTCCGCATCCTTCGCGGATTTCGAGTAATTCACCGCCACCGCGTAGCCGTGCTTCGCAAAGCGCAGCGCGACCGCGCGGCCAATGCCGGTGGCGGAACCCGTAACGAGTGCGACTCTGTTCATCGATCCGTACCCCTCGTGAATCAATCGCGTTTGCGGCCCCAACGTTCCAACGTGGCCCGTGCGGCTTGCGTCAGCCGCGCGTCGGCGGGGCCGCCCGCCAGTTTTTCGAGCAGTTGCTGTGCTTCCGCGCCGCTCATCCACTCCAGCGCTTCGACAGCGCGCAGCGAACGCAGCTGATTCGACGGCACGATCCGCTGCTGGACTCGTTCCAGCAAACTTTCGATGCGCTGCCGGACTTCCAGGGGCGGCCTGTCGTCGAGGGCTTTTTTCAGCGCAGGCACCGCCAGTTCGGCCAGCGCCGCCAACTCCTGCTCGGCCTGCTGCCGGGCCTCGAAACGGTCGCTATCGAGTTCGCCCAGCAACCGCTGAACGACTTTGGCGTCGGGCGCCGCCGCCGGCTGGAGCCGAGCGCGGAGGAAGAGCAGCGCTGGCCGGGGACTGTTCGCCAGGCAACCGATGGCCTGCCAGGCGCGGGCGGCGTCTGCGCCTGCCAGGTGGTCCCAAAGGAGCGATACCTGATCCGCCGACAACGGCTCAGGCGGCGCGTTCGCTGGCGTGCGCCCGAACGGGTCCCACAGCATGATCGCCGTGTCATAGCTGGCCGAGGCCAAGACCTTGCCGTCCGGCGCGTACGCCAGCCGCACGACCGCACCCTGGTGCCCCCGCAACCGACAACGTTCCTGCCCCGTGGCGACTTCCCAGAGCCGCACCGCGCGGTCCCAGCCGCCGGTGGCCAACGTCTTGCTATCAGGAGAGAAAGCGAGGTCGCGTCCCCAGTACTTCTGCAACTGCAACAACTCTCGGCCGGCGGCCGGGTCCCACAGTCGTACCGTGCCATCACTCCCCATCCCTGCCAAAGTCTTGCCATCGGGAGAAAAATGAAGCGTGGTGACGACTTCCTTTTGCCCGTCAAGGTTGAGCCGTTCCTTGCCGGTGGTCAGGTCCCACAGCCGCAGCGTCCTGTCATGGCTCGCCGAAGCCAGTTGTTTGCCATCCGGGGAAAACGCCATGCCGGCAACCAGATGAGTGTGGCCGCGTAGTTGGACCTTATCCTTGCCGCTGACAGCGTCGCGCACCCAGATGACGTGGTCCGCTCCTTCGGTGGCCCGCATCCTGCCATCCGGGGAAAGCACCAGCTCAGCCGCTATCTGTAACCGCCGTTCCGCCAGTTGCTCCTTACCCGTGGCCGTCACCCAGCGCCGCGTGGTGTGGTCAGCACCCTGCGACATCAGCGTCCGGCCGTCCGCCGAAAATGCCAGCGTTCGGGCAAAGTCCGAATGCCCCGGCAGGTCGAACCGTTCCTTGCCGGTCGTCACATCCCACAACCGCACGGTGCTGTCCCACG
Source organism: Planctomycetia bacterium (assembly GCA_016795185.1). Taxonomy (GTDB): domain Bacteria; phylum Planctomycetota; class Planctomycetia; order Gemmatales; family Gemmataceae; genus JAGVLI01. The sequence continues at coordinate 12,807 of JAEUIF010001407.1, forward strand.
CTCCCGAAGCCAACGACTGCCCATCCGGAGAGAACGCCACGGCGGATACAGAGCCTGTATGGCCAAGGAAGCGCCGCCGCTCCTCGCAGGTGGCCACGTCCCACAGCCTGATGGTTTCATCCCAGCTGGCGGTGACCAGTTCCTTACCGTCCGGCGAAAATGCCAGGCTGTAGACGCTCTTTTCGTGCCCGACCAGTTCCTGCCAGATAGTGCCGCTGCCCACGTTCCACAAACGCACCTTCGCCGAATCTTGATCCAGCCCGGCGGACGCCAGCAGGTTGCCGTCGGGCGCATATGCCAGCGCGTTGATGAATCTCATCTTCGCCCGCAGTTCGAGTCGCTCCTTGCCGCTGGCCAGGTTCCACAGACGGATCGTGCCGTCCCATTGATTGGTCGAAGTGCTCGCCGAGGCCAGTTCCTTGCCGTTCGGGGAGAACACCACAACGAAGACGCCTTCGCGATGCCCGGGGAACTGGGGCGGCGGCTTGTTGGTCACTATCAATTCCGTCCGCAGCTCGCCCGTGGCAACATCCCAGAGCCAGACGTTCAGGCCGTCGCCCGCGGCGGCCAGGGTCTTGCCGTCCGGCGAAAACGCCACGGCGTTAATACGCGCCTCGTGGCGGAGTTGCCGCAGTTCGCGGCCAGTAGCCGGGTCCCAGAGCCGCACGGTCTTGTCGTGGCTGCCGGAAGCCAACATTTTGCCGTCGGGCGAAAAGGCCACGGCCCGGACCTCTTCCGCGTGCGTCAGGCGGAACTGTTCCTTGCCGGTAGCCGGGTCCCAGATGCGCGCGGTCCAGTCGAAGCTTCCTGAAGCGAGTTGCTTGCCGTCCGGGGAGAACGCCAGCGCCTGCACCCCGCTGCCGTGTCGCAGGCGCACCGTACCCAGCCGGGCCAGCGCTCCGTCGGGCAGTGGGTCGCCGAGGAGGTCCGTGCGGGCCGGTTGCCCGGCGGCGCGGTGAGCGATTGATATGGTTGTCAGGGCGACCGCGAGCAGCGCGGCCGACAGGGGAAGCGAAGGTCTCAACCTCATGTTGAGTTTCTCCTGCGAGCGCTCGCCTTCGGCTCGCGGCCAAGGATTCGCGGTTCGTACTCCTGTAGGATCCGCTGTGCGAACCGTTGCGGCGATTCCGGTCCGCACAGCGGACCCTACGAAATTATTGTAGGGTCCGCTGTGCGGACCAATCCGACTTGCCCGTTGTCCGCTGGCCATCCGCTCGGATACAGTAGCCGAAATCTACTTCCGCCTTCATCCGACACGGACCACCGAACATGGACACGCCACTGCTGGAAGCATTGCGGACACAACTGTCCGACCTGCAAGCGAAGGGGCTTTACAAACGCGAGCGCCAGTTGCAGGGACCGCAGGGCTCGGCCATCCAGGTGGCGGGCCGCGAGGTCATCAATTTCTGCGCCAACAATTACCTCGGCCTGGCGAACCATCCCGCCATCGTCGAGGCCGCCGCCGAGGGACTGCGCCGCCACGGTTACGGCCTGGCGTCGGTGCGCTTCATTTGCGGCACGCAGGATTTGCACAAGGCGCTCGAGAGCGCTATCGCCCGCTTTCTCGGCAAGGAAGATGCCATCCTTTACACTTCCTGTTTCGACGCCAATGGCGGGCTCTTCGAGACGCTGCTGGGCGAGAACGATGCGATCATCAGCGACGAGCTGAACCACGCCAGCATCATCGACGGCGTCCGGCTTTGCAAGGCGAAACGCTGGCGCTACAAGCATGGCGACATGGTCGAACTGGAGAAGTGCCTGAAGGAGTCGGCCGATTGCCGCTTGAAGATGATCGCCACCGACGGCGTCTTCTCGATGGACGGCGCTCTGGCCAAGCTGACGGAAATCTGCGACCTGGCCGAACGCCATCAGGCGCTGGTCATGGTCGATGACAGTCATGCGACCGGCTTCGTTGGGTCGCATGGCCGCGGCACGCCGGAGCACTTCGACGTAATGGACCGAGTGGACATCATCACCAGCACGCTCGGCAAGGCGCTGGGCGGGGCGGCCGGCGGCTTCACCTGTGCGCGCCGCGAAGTGGTTGACTTTCTCCGCCAGCGGTCGCGGCCCTATCTCTTCTCGAACTCGTTGCCGCCGATGATCGCCACGGCCGCCCTGAAAGCGGTCGAACTGATCGCGACCGGCAACGAGCTGCGTCAGCGCTTGCAGGCGAACGCCAGGCAGCTGCGGGCGGCCCTCGAAGGTGCGGGCTTCCAGCTCAAACCGGGACAGCATCCGATTCTGCCCGTGATGCTCGGCGATGCCGCGCTGGCGAGCCGGATGGCGGATCGCTTGCTGGAGAAGGGCATTTACGTTATCGGTTTCAGCTTCCCCGTGGTGCCGCAGGGGCAGGCCCGCATCCGCATCCAGGTGTCGGCGGCGCACACGCCGGAGCAACTCGACCTGGCGGCGCAGGCGTTCGCCGAAGTCGGCAAGGAGTTGGGCGTCATCAGATAGACCGCTCCGCCTTCGTTTAGCCGCGAGCCGCAGGCCAGCGCTGTGTCCCCAGCGCTGGCCTGCGGCTCGCGGCTAGACAGTCCCACGGCTAAACGGTTTCACCCCAGGCGCGCGCCAGCTCCACCAGCACCTTGACCGCCGTCTCCATTTCCTCCAGACAGGTCCATTCGAGCGGCGAATGGATGTTGTGTTCCCCCGTCGAAAGGTTGGGAGTCGGCAACCCCATTTCGGTTAGCCGGGAACCATCAGTACCGCCGCGCACGATGGAGCGCTTCGGCTCCAGCCCGACGCGGCGCATGGCAGTCTCGGCGAACTGCGCCGCGCGTGGCTCGCGCTGCAAACCGTCAGCCATATTGCGGTATTGCGGCGTGACGCGCACGTCGATCTTCGCCTTCGGATATTCCGCCGTCAGCAAGCGCGCCGCGGCACGCAACAGTTCCGCCTGTTCGGCCAGTTTCGGCGTATCGAAATCGCGCAGCAGGATACGCAGCGTCACTTCGGCCACACCGCCTTCGATGCGATAGGGATGCAGGAAGCCCTCGCGCTCCGCCGTGGTTTCGGGCGATAGGATTTGTCGTGGCAGCCGGTCGAGAAACATGCCGGCCAATCGGATGGCGTTGACCATGCGTCCCTTGCCGATCGAGGGATGGATGTTGATGCCGGTGATCGTCACCACCGCCAGGTCGGCGGAAAAAGTTTCCACGTCGATCTCACCCGTCCCGCCGCCGTCCAGAGTATAAGCAACGTGCGCTCCGAGCTTTTTCAGATCGACGTGATCGACGCCGTGGCCAATCTCTTCATCGCAGGTGAAGCAAATGCGGATCGGCCCATGCGGAATCTCCGGATGCGCCAGCAGGTAGGCCGCGGTCTCCACGATGACAGCCACCCCCGCTTTGTCGTCGCCGCCCAGCAGCGTGGTGCCGTCCGTGGTAATGATGGTCTTGCCCTTGAGCGGAGCCAACTCCGGGTTATCTGCCACGCGCAGCACCTTCGTGCGGTCGTTGGGCAGGACAATATCCTGGCCGTCGTAGTTGCGGTGAATGATGGGATTCACGCCGCGTCCGCTCGTCTCCGGCGAAGTATCGA
>JAEUIF010000013.1 GCA_016795185.1 Planctomycetia bacterium
CCCACGCAACCGCCGGAGCATCTGGCGGACCTGCTGCCCGATCGCTGGGCCGCCGCCCGGCCGCCGAACAGTTCGTGAAGCCGCCGCGCCGCCGGCACTTCCCGTCCGTCACCTTCCTCGTCCCGCCGTCCCGTGCCGCCCTGCGCTATCGGTGCGCGCCGGGGGTGTGGTTCACAGAACGGATACGAAGATCTAAACCACGCTTGAGCACTACGGCCACGTTTTGCCCAGCATGCAGGAACGGGCCGTTGAAGTGATGGAAGAAGTGTTCCGGGCCGATTGTCCCACCAGTGTCCCACAGGACACCCAGGTCGCCTGACCTGTCTTGACGCAACTAATTGTCAGATAAGAAGCTGGGGAACTAGGATTCGAAACTATTCGAGACGTCTTCCCCAACTCCTCGCTCCACCAGTATTTCCGGCAGCAATCGCTTTTCCTGATTCAGCTTACGTCACGACGGCATGTGTCGTCGTGTGGCACTCCTATTGTATGAAATGGTGCCATATGGAGGCACTATTGAGGCACCACATTTTCCTGGAATCGGTCATTTTCTTGCGCTGAGGCACCGTGGAGGCACCAATGTTTCCTTGAATATGTCATTTTCTTGCGCAAGAAAACGCGTTACAATTGGAAATCGATATGCCGACCGGACGGCACTCATCCCTGCCCTTCGGGACTGTTCGCTTTCCAAGAGAATACGCTTTCTTGATTAAGAAAATGAATGATTTCAGGAAAATACCAACCGAGAAGGAACTGCTGGCGCTGCTCCGCCAGGGCCGACTTCTCCTGCCGCCGCTGACCATCACCGAAGTTCGGCCCCTGGGGGCCGGCAAGCGGAACGGTAAGGACTTCGAGCGCGATGCGGTCGCCGAAGTCCGCTGGGGCAAGCGCAGGTACCGCTTTGCCGTCGAATGCCGATCGCTGGCTACTCCCAAGGCCCTCACCGCTGCCATCGCCGAGGCCCGGCGCCGAGCCAACCCGCCACGCCTTTACCCACTTGTCCTGGTGCCCTACCTGTCTCCCGAACGCGTGGCTGCCCTGGAAGGAGAACAACTCAGCGGACTCGATGCCTGCGGCAACGGCGTGCTGATCGTCCCCGGCGAACTGCTGATCTTCCGGACCGGGGCTCCCAACCAGTTCCCGCGCAGCGATCGAATCGGCAACGTCTACCGACGCACCAGTTCCCTGGTGGCGCGGGTCTTCCTCCTCGTCCCCGAGTTCAATTCCCTGGGTGATGCCGCCCAGGAAACCACCCGGCGCGGGGGGAAGGTCACCATGGCGACCGTATCCAAGGTCTGCTCGACGATGGATAACGACCTGGTGCTCGACCGCCAGCGGAGCAAGGGCACCAAGAACCGCAGGCTGCGCCTGATCCAGCCAGACAAGTTGCTCGACTTGCTGACCGAGAACTACGTCCCACCCGCGCTCAGCGGCACCGTCACGGGGAAATACAGCAAGTCGCCGGACGAACTGCGCAAAGCGTTGGTTGCCTGGAAGGAGAAGACCGGAGAACGTGCCGTGTTGACCGGAGCCGGTTCCGTGGATCCCTACGCGGTGATGGCCCGTGAGCCCGTGCAGCCGTTCTACTGCTCTGATGTGCCAGGCGTCGTGCAGTGGCTGGGCGACGACTTCAAGGAGACGACCCGGTTTGCCAACGTCACCTTCCTGGAGACGCGGGACGACTTCGTGTATTTTGACACCCGTCCGGGCCTGGCGGCGTCCCCGATCCAGACGTACCTGGAACTCTCCACCGGCGACAAGCGCGACCGCGAGACCGCGGAGCAAGTACGCCGGCTCATCCTCGCTCCGCTGCAACGGAAGCCCGACGCAGGAAGCACCGATGGACCCGCTGCTAACCAGCCTGCTTGATCTGCTGTTCGAGCTGCGAGAGCAGCCCACTCCGATCACCATCGGGGGCGGGTCCGGCCTGTTCCTGAAGCGCCAGCACCTGCTGACTATCGGTTCGCGCATGCTCCTGGCCGAACTGCCGCAGCCCCGTGCGACCAACGACCTGGACCTCTTCATCCGGGCGGAAATCCTTGCTGACCTGCAACGGACCACCGAGATCCGGGATGCGATCCGCCGCCTGGGTTACCAGCCGGTCGAAGAGGCCAGGTACCTGCAATGGAAGTGGGAGATCGTCGTCGCCGGTATGGCCAAGGAAGTGAAGATCGACTTGCTGGTCGGGCCGCTCGGCCCCCATCGAGCCCAGGTGCATGTCAGCGCTCCACGCGCCCGCCCCAAGGGCAAGAGCATCGAGTTTCACGCGCACTGTACCGACGAGGCTGTCGCCATCGAGGAAGGACCGATCCTCGTGTCACTGACGGGAACCCGCTCGGGTGGCCAGCCTTTCCAGGGCACGGTCTTTGTACCGCAGGCGTTCCCCTACCTGATGATGAAGCTGTTCGCCTTCAGCGACCGCAAGGCGGACCAGAACAAGGACCTTGGCCGGCACCATGCCCTGGATCTCTACACCATCATCGGCATGATGACCGAGGAGGAGTACGAGGCTGCCCGGCGGCTGGCGCAGGACCATGCTGGCGACGCCAATGTGCAGAAGGCCCACGAGATCGTGCGCGAGGATTTTGCGAGCGACACCAACCCAGGCGTGGTCCGGCTCCGGGAGCATCCGCTCTTTCGGCCGGCGTTTCTGGTGCCGGATTTCCTCGGCACGCTGAAAGACATATTCAAAGGCTAATGGCTCCTTCCTCCAGAATGCCCCCACACATCGCCGGCAGCGAGCGAATGATGGATAAAGACGTGAAACCGATTCCCGGTGGCGAGCCGTGGCGGGCTTCGCCTGAGACGGTTCGCTACGATCGGGCGCGTGTGGCCTTGTTGCACCCCATCAAGGATGCCGTCGATCACCTGGGATTGCCGTTGATTCGCGTGCGGAAAATCAAGGGCATCATCAACGCCCTGGAAATGCAGATCGAGGACGGGGGCGATAGTCCCGAGGTCAACCGCTGCCTGCTCGACGCCTTGCGTGCCGCCCTCCGCCATCAGAAAGGCGAGCAGCAGACCCGAGCCGCCATTGCTGCCATTGCTGCCTTCGAGAGGAAGGAAGACGAGCGCTGGAACCAGATCCGGGCAGGCTCGACACCAGTGCTGGACCTGAGCCCCAGCGAACGCCTCGATGACTTGATGCAGGAAGGCTACAAGCTTTTGGACAAGAAACAGACCGTCGCTGCTTGCGACCGGTGGTTACAAGCCTGGGAGCTGGTCAAGCAACTGGCCCGGCCCGAGATGAAAACCGCAACTGCCTTCGACAAGGTCTGCGGCCAAAAGCTGAGTCAGATAGTTTTCAACTGGCGATCTGACCTGGCCATGGAACTGGGCAATGCAGGCCACCGCAATCCCGTCTACCTGGAACATCTGCTCCGCTATGCACGCGAGTACTTTGGTCTTTTCCCCGAGGAAAACACGCTTACCCAGCTCAATTTTCGACGCAACGAAGCAGAGGCCCTGTGGGACCTCGGTCGCAAGACCGAAGCCGAGGCAATCTACGCCGCGTTGCTCGAACAGTTCCCTGATGAAGGGTGGGGTTACATCGGTTGGGCGGACAGCTACTGGCTGGACGACGATTCGCCCAAGGACTACGCGCGGGCGGAGGCGATCCTGTAGCGTGCCCTGGACCGGCCGAACCTGAACGACCGCGACGATGTCCTGGACCGGCTCCAGGAGCTGAAGAAGGAGCGCAGCGGACCGAAGGAGGAAATAGCTCCGCGTTCTTCGCCGCTGCATATACCACCGA
>JAEUIF010000640.1 GCA_016795185.1 Planctomycetia bacterium
CGCGCCAAGCCATCTTACATGCATATATTTTATGATTCCATACAGAATGTTGGCTCTGGGCCGCGCGATCTTTTTCGCATATCATTGCACGACGGCGGGCCGGTCAGTACAGTGTTGCGAACGTAGGCCCAACCTGACCGAACTCTTTCCGCTAGCCGGCTGCACGCATGAACCGCGAACTCTCTCCGCCAGTGCTCGACCAGGCCCCCAGTCGTGTCCGTTACGGCGTGCTGTTCTTCGTCTGCACGCTGGCGATGATTACCTATCTCGACCGGGTCTGCTTCGCGCAGGCGGGCGACGACATCCGGTCGGAACTCGGGCTGCACAGTCCGGGCGACCTGGGGCTGGCCTTCACCGCGTTCGCCCTGTCCTATGCCATCTTCGAGATTCCCACCGGCTGGCTGGGCGACGTCTTCGGCCCGCGCAGCACGCTGATCCGCATCGTGCTCTGGTGGTCGCTGTTCACCGGCCTGACCGGCATGATCGGCCTGAGTTTCCTGGGGCCGGTGGGGTTTCAGTTCTGGCTGCTGGTGGTCATCCGCTTCCTGTTCGGCATCGGCGAGGCGGGCGCGTTTCCGAACATTACCCGCGCGCTGCACAACTGGCTGCCCTTCACCGAGCGCGGCCTGGGCCAGGGCGCGGTCTGGATGTCCGGCCGCTTGGCGGGCGGTTTGACTCCGCTCATCTGGGGCCTGCTAATCGTGCAGGCCGGTCTGCACTGGCGGGACGCCTTCTGGGTCTTCGCCGCGCTGGGCATCGCCTGGTGCGTGGGCTTCGCGCTCTGGTTCCGCAACACGCCCGCGGAGAAGGAGAGCGTCAACGAGGCGGAGCGGGCACTGATCGCCCAGGGGCGCACCGACGAGGGGCACGCCCATGCCAACGTCCCGTGGGGCCGGCTACTGAGCAGCACCAACCTGTGGGCCTTGTGCCTGATGTACTTCTGCGCGGCCTACGGCTGGTACTTCAACATCACGTACTTGCCGACGTTTCTCGAACAGCAGTTCGGCATCGACAAGAAAGACTTGCTCGGTTCCGTGTACAAGGGCGGTCCGCTGTGGATGGGGGCCATCGCTTGCCTGGTCGGCGGCCTGGCGACCGACTGGTTCATCCGCCGCACCGGCAACCGCAAGTGGGGCCGGCGGCTCTTCGGCGTGGTCGGGCACAGCGTCTGCGCCGTGTGCTACCTCGCTTGCCTGTTCGCGCCGACCGCCTTCACCTTCTTCCTGGCGATCTCGATGGCCGCGTTCTGGAACGATCTGACGATGGGCTCGGCCTGGTCGGTCTGCCAGGACATCGGCAAGCGCTACGCGGCCATCGTGGCGGGGGCCATGAACACCATCGGCAACCTGGGCGGGGCCGCCGCCGGCTTCATCACGGGCAGGATCCTGAACAGTCACCTCGACGCCTACGCCGCCGCCCAGGGCGTGGCGGTCAAGGACCTCAGCCCCGAGGCCGCCGCCGGCGCTTTACTGCCCGGCTACCACATCAACTTCCTGGTCTTCGCCCTGGTGTATGTGGTGGCCGTCCTGTTCTGGCTGCGCGTCGATGCCACCGAGCCGGTGGTGCCCGACACGACCGAACCGCCGGCCGAGGGCGCGGCGGCCCACTGACTTTTTTGACGGAATTTCTTAAAATAGAGAGTGTCCAGGCATCGATAGAAC
>JAEUIF010000048.1 GCA_016795185.1 Planctomycetia bacterium
CCGCGTGCTGGCCGCCGGCGCGCCGTTTGGCCTCAAGGGTTCGCTGTCCGCCGGCATCGTCAGCGCCAAGGGTCGCAACGGCCTGAACATGAACATGTACGAGGACTTCATCCAGACCGATGCCGCCATCAACCCCGGCAACAGCGGCGGCCCCCTGGTGAACCTCGAAGGCAAGGTCATCGCGATTAACTCGATGATCAAGACCCAGAGCGGCGGCTTCCAGGGCGTCGGCCTGGCTGTTTCCAGCAACCTGGCGCGTAGCGTCATGGCCCAGTTGCTCAAGGACGGTGTCGTCAAGCGCGGCTATCTCGGCATCCAGATCAAAGACCTGACCGACACCGACCTGGCCCAGCGCCTGGGCGCGAAGGACAGCGGCGTGCTGGTCACCCAGGTCTTCGATGGCTCCCCAGCCGGCAAGGCGGGCCTGCAAGATGGCGACGTGGTGTCCACGATCGCCGGCAAGCCAGTCAAGGACAGCAAGGATTTGCGTCGTATCGTGGCCGAGTTGCCCATCGGCAAGCCGGTGGACATCGCCATCGTCCGCGACGGCAAGCCGCAGACCCTGCAAGTGACCATCGAGAACCAGCCGGAAAACTTCGGCACCACCCGCGTGCCGCTGCCGCGCACTCCCAAGAAGGAGCCGGCCAGCACCAACGTGGACAAGGTGGGCGTCCAGGTCACCGACCTGACGCCGGAACTGGCGCAGCAACTGGGCTACAAGGAGCAGGCCAAGGGCGCCGTGGTGATCGACGTCGAACGCGACGGAGTGGCGGTCGAGTCCGGCATTCGTCCCGGCATGCTGATTACCAAGGTCGAGCAGGAACTGGTCCAGTCGGCGGCGTCGCTCAAGGACGCGCTGGACAAGTCCTCGATGGAAAAGGGCGTCCTGCTGCAAGTGCAGACGCCCCATGGCGGCACGAACTACGTCCTGCTGAAGAAGGAAACCGCGACGAAGTAAGACGAATCCGGTCTCCCCGTTCGTAGGTCCGCCTACAGAGATCGTCCGGCTTGCAAACGGGCATCACGCAGGCACTGGCGGCGGCTTCGGTCGTCGCTGGGGCCCGGCGTGGTGCCGCGTGCTAGCGCATTGTCCAGAGAGTGGCTGCCTGAAGTACGTCGGGCTTTCCAGCCCGACGCGTCGCGCCGGTGGCTGGCTGCGCCCGCGCGCCGACACCGCAGATCACCGGCGCGACGTGTCGGGCTGGGAAGCCCGACGTACTACTGACGGTCAGGCAAGCACTCCCTGGACAAGGCACTAGGTCAGCAGGCAATGCGCCCAGACCACCAAACCCACCTGGCAGCGCGCCTGGGCCAAGCCGCGCCCGCTGAAGCGGCGTAAACCCCCGGTGCGCCTTCCAGTCCGCGTTCACCAACTCCACCGTTTCCCGCCGGCGGCGGTACAACTGCTGCGCCACCACCAACTCCTCATGCTCGATCCGGCTCACCGTCCGCTCCGCCGCCCGAAGGCGGAACTACGAACCAGATTCGGAAATCCCTGCTCATCTGCCCTCCCATTGCCTTACAATCGGCATGCAGCTTCCGTATTGGCTTCCCCGACATGTCCCTGGCAGAGAGGCTCGACATGTCCCGCTGGCTCCTCCTGAGTTGCTATTGGCTAGTCTGGCTGGCCGTCGTGGCTTCCGGCAACGAACCGGAGCACACCAGCGACCTGCATGGTGATGCCCTGCCGGCCGACGTGGTCGCTCGACTGGGCACCACGCGCTGGCGGCATGGCGGCGCGGGCGCGGTGCTGGCCTATTCCCCGGATGGCAAGCTGCTGGCCGGCGGCGGCCAGCATGGGGCGATCCGGCTCTGGGATGCAGTCACCGGCCGGGAAGTGCGTCGGTTGAGCGTCCGCGAACCGCAGGTCAACGCGCTGGCCTTCTCGCCGGATGGCACCAAGCTGGCAGCCGTCGGCTCCGAGGGCCGACTGGCGCTCTTCGCGGTCGGGGACGGTCGGGAGGTCAACACCTGGGGCGTTAGTGCCAAGCCATTGCTGGCGGTCGCCTTCTCTCCGGATGGCAAGCAACTGGCCGTGGCGGGCACGGAGAGCGTCATCCTGCTCATCGACTGGCAGAACGGCAAGCGGGCAGGCCAGCTGGAAGGGCATTCGCTGCGCATCAGCGCCCTCGCCTACACGCCGGACGGCAAGGTGCTGGCTTCCGCTTCGGACGACCGCACCGTCCGCTTCTGGGAACTGGCGACCAGCACGGTGGCCGCCCAGGTGCGCGATGAACTGATCGAGTTCCACGGACTGGCCATCAGCCGCGACGGCAAGCAGCTGGTCACCGCGGGCGCGGCCTTCGACAAGGAAGGCCGCGGACCAGCGGCCGAGCGCGTACAACTCTGGGATACGGCCGGCTTCGCGCAACGGATGGCGGAACGACCGAATGCCCAGCAAATCCAAAAGCTCATCAATCAACTCGACGACAAGAGCTTCAACGTCCGGCAAAAGGCATCGCAGGATTTGATGCAACTTGGGGCTCTCGTCGAACCAGCGCTCAAGGACGCACTGGCGGCCAAGCCTTCGCTGGAAGTGAGCCGGCGCATCGAGGAATTGCTCGAACGGCTAAAGCAGGGGCCGCCGCCGCCCGGCGAACTGCGCCACACGCTGACGGCGGGCGAACTGGTCCGCGGCATCGCCCTGTCGGCCGACGGCAAGACGCTGGCTGCCGCCGACCGCGACGGCCTCCGCTTCTGGAATGCCGACGACGGCAGCGAACTGCCCGCGCTGGCCAGCAAGAACGGGCCTATTGCCGCGCTTACTTTTGCGCCGGACGGGGCGACGCTGGCCTACAGCGATCAACTGGGACTGGTCGGCCTGGCCCGCCGATCCGGACAACGCTGGGAACCGACCACGCATGCCCTGGCCGGGCAACAGGGCCATACGGGCGCGGTGGAGTCGGTCGCGTTTTCTCCCGATGGCAAGCTCGTCGCGAGTTGCTGCGTGGCCGAGACTTTCGTCCGTATCTGGAATGCACACACCGGCAAGGAACTGCGGCAGCTGGGCGGCCCCGAGCGTGCCTGCCATGCCGCCGCGTTTTCATCCGACGGCAAGAGCCTGGCGGTGGGGGGCGAGATCGACGGCGGCATCGGCATCCGCGTCTGGGATGCGGGCACCTGGGAGGAACTGCGGTACATCCGCGCGCCCGGGCGCTGGTGGACGTTCCGGGTCGGCTTCTCGCCGGATGGCAAGTTCGCCGGCGCGGCGCACTGGTCGGACGCCGGCACCGACGGGGGCGTGCGCCGCTGGAACATCCAGACTGGCGAGCAGCTGCCGGCGACCGAGTGCCGGCAGATTCGCTCCGCGCCCGCGCTCTTCGCCGATGGCAAGACCTTCGCGCTGGGCGACTACGACAAGAAAATCCTGATCCACGACGCGACCGCCAAGCAAAACCTCCAACGGCTGACCGGGCATCAGCACGAAGTCTGGCGGGTGGCGGTTTCGCCCGACGGCAAGCACCTCGCGGCGGTCGGCGACAACGGCCCGGCGGGGCAAGGCGACTGCCGGCTCTGGGAGATCGGCAGCGGCCGGGAAGCACAGCGCCTGGACATGCGCAGCCATCAGGCGTCCGTCCTGGCCTTCTCTCCAGATGGCAAGCGCCTGGCGACCGGCGGTGAGGACGGCGTCATCCGCTTCTGGAGCGTCGCCACGGGGAGACTCGAAGGCAGCTTGACCGGGCCGACGGCGATTCACAGCCTGGCGTTTTCCGCCGATGGGAAGCGCCTGGCTGCCGGCGGGGCGGATACCGCTGTGCTGATCTGGGATTTGTCGAGCAAATCGAAATGATCGAGCAAGTCGCTGGCAACTTGGCCAGTTTGCTGGGCATTGGCCAGGTGCGGTCCCAACCTACCGGCAACAATCGCCATCGCCAAACCTGTCAAGCGTCAGACAAAGTTACGACCAGTCGCTTGCCGACGGCTTCCGCGTAGCGCACCAGGGTTTCCACCGTCGGATTGGCGCGCTGGCCGGTTTCGAGCTTCGAGAGTGCCGAGCGGTCCATGCCTGTGAGTTCGGTCAGATCGGCAAGGCTCAGCCCCTTGGCGTCGCGCGCGGCCTTCAGTTGCTGCAACAAACCTTGGAGTTGATCGAGGGATGCGAGGCGCTCGTGATGACGGGCGACCAGTGCGGGCAATTCCGCGGCGACCTGTTCCCGAACAGTCTGATACTTGGCGGCCACTTCCGGGGTCAGCCGCCGATCGCGGGTGATGCGTTTCATGGTCGTCGCCTCGGAGGTACATCGTCGTCCGTCACGGGGTAAATCTTCGACCTCTTCCTTGGACACGCCATGCTGGGCGCTGTGCTGTACGTTGCCATCGGGATCGTCATCCAGGTCCCAGACTATCGCGTCAAAAGGCATGGGCGATTCTCCGCTGGGCTGTGGTACTATAGTACCACAGTCGGCGATGCGCTACCAGGCGTGCTGCAATTACAATGGCCTTCAAGCCCGCACAACCGGCCAGATCGGTACAGTTTCGCTGTTTTTTCGAGCCTGCGCCGGCTCGTTTCACGCACAGGGACTCCATTCAGGAGCAATGATTGGCGATAGCTTCCTGTGTGCAAGTGTTGGCGTCCGTCCAGGGTTTGAGGCCGAGCGATGAAACTCAGCACGCTGTTCGTGTTCGTCGTGCTGCTCGGCCTGTTCGCCGTGCTGACCGGCGTCCTGCTGGGAATGCTCGGCTTGCTGGACATCCAGCGGCAGCGCGCCCTCGCTCTGCTCAAAAAACTGCTCAACGGCGCACTCTTTTGCGGCATGGCAGCCCTGATCGTCGTGCTGGCACTGTCGCGCCCTCGAACTGCCGTGAATTGAAACCGATTCAAGGCCCCGTTCGCTCCGACGCATTGCCGTACAGATCGACCGCACTGACGCTCAGCGCTGCCTCCTTCACCACCGACGCCGGCAACTTGGCCGACAGTCGGTGCGTCTCCGCGACCAGCTTGTCTCCCGCATAGACGCGATAGAACGCTGTCAGCGTGTTGTCCCTGGACTTGTTCCAGGTTAACTCGACCTCGTCGCCCTGGCGCTCGACCTTGAGTCCCGATACGCGCGCCGGTGGTGCCACGTCCGCGCCGCGGAAGATCACCAGGTCGTCGATACGCAGCCCGTCGCGCGGGTTCGCCCGCAAAATCAAACCGTTCGGATAGTTCTGCTCGCGCGGCACCAGGCGCTGTCCCTGTTTCGGTTGCGGAGCGCGGCGGAAGACGCTCATGCGCATGCGGACGATCACCCAGTCCTTGCCCGGCCAGCGCACCTGGCCGCCGCTGGGCTCGGCGAAGTAGCCCTCGACCATCGCCCACGGCCCCGGCCCCTTGCGCACCCGGCCGCACGGCTTCCAGCGGACCATGTCGGCGTGCGTGTCGTACAACTCGAACGGTCGAGCGCCGTACTTCTCCTGGTGGTACTCTTGCAGGAACTTCGTCCGCGGCCCGGCCTCCTCCGGAGTCAGAAAGAACTCGTAGCGCTCGGCCCCGCACCAAATGCCGTCCGGTGC
>JAEUIF010000060.1 GCA_016795185.1 Planctomycetia bacterium
TCACCGGCGACGGCCGCCCGGAAATCCTGGTGGCCGGCGAGAAGGACAGCGGGCTTTACCTCAACGACGGCCAGGGGAAGTTCAAGCTCGTGCCCGGCAAGCTCACGGAGTTCCTCACGCGGCGCGGGCCGTACCTGCTGCGCGCGACTCGCGCCGACTTCGACAACGACGGGCGGCCCGACCTGGTCGTTACCAATCCGCGTCTCGGCCTGGCGGCGGTCTTCCAGAACAAGGGCGACGGCGCGTTCGAGCAAATCCTGTCGCTGAGCGGCTGCTGGGACAGCAACCCCGTCGCCATCGCCGACCTCGACAACGACGGCCGACTGGACCTCGTCATCGGCGGCAGCACGGACAAGGACGCCAAGACGGACATCACCCTCTACCGCAACACCACGAAGGCCGCCGGCCGTTACCTGAAGATCGAACCGCGCATGCCCGCGCCCAATCCGTATGCCGTGGGCGCGGTGGTGGAAGTGTTCGGCGCGGATGAAATCGAGAAGCCGAACGCCCGGCCCTACTTCGTGGAGAAGGCCCACGCCGACGCCACGCCGGTCCATGTCGGGCTTGGCGCGCGCCGGACCTGCGATGTGCGCGTGACGTTCCCCGGCGGCAAGGTCGTCGTGGCGCGCGGCGTCGCGGGCGACCAGACCGTGACGGTCGATCGTGAAACGGGCAAGGTCACGAACGGAAAGTAAGCAAGGGGTTGTACCGCCTGGGTCCGCCACCGCGCCGGCTGGCGGAGTGGCGGACCCAGATTCATAGCCCGGTCGCTGGCTGTAGCGACTGGCTCTTTTCCACAGCCCCGGAGGGGCGGCAGATGATCCTGACAAGATCTCTGCCGCCCCTCCGGGGCTTGCGTTACCGATTCGCCAGATTCCCAGGGCTCGCGCCCTGGGCTAATGATCTTGCGCCCCTCCGGGGCTCAAGCAGGTTACAGCTCCCCTTGCAAGTTGTCGTCACTGCGGGACTACGAACAAGCGGCCAGGTCCGCCAAATTCCCCGCGTGGCAAAGTGGCGGAGTGGCGGACCCAGTTCGTGCGGACAGCGCCTTACTTGGCTCCGCTCCAGGTCATGTAGAGCAGGACCAGCAACAGGGCCGCGCTGCCGAGCAGCAGCAGGGCACCGAGGGCCACTTCCAACCAGCGCCAGCGCCATTCCCAGCGGCGCGGCTTGGGCCACCACTGGTGCGGCTTGGTCAGCGTGCGGCTGGCCTTGTCCGACCGCGTTTCGCCGCTGAGCAGCGCCAGCTTGCCCAGTGCCTCGACCAGTTCGGCGGGCGTCTGGAAGCGGTCGCGCGGCCGCTTGGCCATCGCGCGATCGAGCAAACGGACCAGGTCGCGCGGCACGTCGTTGCGAAAATGCTTGATCGCTTTGGGGTGGCGGGTCTGGTGCCAGATCAGCTTCTGCGCGGCGGTGCCGTCCTGGAACGGCGGCTTGCCGGTCAGGCAGTAGTAGATCGTGCAGCCCAGGCTGTAGATGTCCGAGCGGATGTCCACATCATGGCTGTTAAGGGCCTGTTCCGGCGACAGGTAGTCAACCGTGCCCAGGACCTGCTCGTCGTGCCGGACGCTCACGTCGTCGGCTTCGTCCTGATAGAAGCGGGCCAGGCCCAGGTCGAGAATCTTCACGGACCCCGTCAGATCGACGAGCACGTTGCCCGGCTTGATGTCGCGATGGACCAGTCCGGATTCGTAAACGTGCTGCAAGCCGTGGGCGGCCTGGCGCATGTAGTGGACCGCCTGCAACGGACTCAGCGGTCCGTGCCGGCGGACGTGGTCTTGCAGGCTGGCACCCTCGACGTACTCCATCGCCATGAAGTGCAGGGCTTCATCCTGGTCGATGTCGTAGGCGCGGACGATGTTCGGGTGGTTCAGCGCGGCGATGGCCCGCGCCTCGCGGTAGAAGCGTTCCAGGCAAGATGAATTGATGGTCCGGGCGATGGGCAGCACCTTGACCGCCACGCGCCGGCGCATGTGCTTGTGCTCGCACAGGTAGACGGCGCCCATGCCGCCGGCCCCGAGTTGATCGAGCACCTTGTAGCGGCCGATGCTGAAGCGTCGCCAGCGGCCTTGCAGCAGCTGGTCGGCCTGGAAGTGCGTCAGCAGCGTTTCCTTCACCATCTGCCCGGCCAGCTTGAAGGGCGTATCGAGCGGCTCCGGCAAGCGGCTGCAACGCTGCATCAGCTCGGTCAAGGTGCGTTCTTCCACCAGACCACTCTGGCGGACCAACGCCAGGAAATCCTGGATCGTCGCAGGTCCCGACATGGCGGCATCCCTGTGCAAGCGAAAGGACCGTACTTGCTGCGAGTCTGCCCCCAACGGATCGGGACGGGAATTGGGGGTTGCGAGTCTAGCTCTGATTCACGTCTATTCTGCATCAACTTCGGGGAAATCGCAAATCGGCGGCGGAAATTTCAGACGGGGGTCGAGACGGTTCGGCAGTGGTCAGACCTGTAATCAAGTCGAAGCCAGCACCTGGGCCAGGTGCAGGGTTTTGACCGGGTTGCCCTGGCGGCGCAGGCAGCCGGCGATGTTCATCAGGCAGCCGGCGTCGGTGGTGACGAGGGTATCGGCCCCGGTCTGGGCGATGAATTTTGCCTTGTCCTGGACCATCGCGCCGGAGATGCCGGGGAAGCGCACCGCGAACGAACCGCCGAAGCCGCAACATTCGTCGCGGCGTTCCAGGGGGATGTACTCCAGGCCGCGCACCTTCCGCAGCAGGCGTTCGGCCTCGGTGAACTGCCCCAGGCCGCGCAGGTGGCAGGCCATGTGATAGGTCGCCTTGCCCTCGTAGCGCGCCCCCACGTCCTCGACCTTCAGCACGTTGACGAGATAGTCGGACAGCTCGTGCGTGCGGTTGGCCAGTGCTTTCGCCTGGGCCAGCCCGGCGGGGTCGTCGTGAAAGAGTTCGGGGTATTCGAGCTTCATCATGGCCGCGCACGAACCCGACGGCGTGACCACGGTCTGGCTGTCGGCGAAGGTCTGGATGGTATGCCGGGCCAGGTCGCGGGCATGGTCGTGGTAACCGCTGTTGAAGTGGGGCTGTCCGCAGCAGGTCTGGCTCGGGGGGAAATCGACCTCGACGCCCAGCCGGCGCAGCAGCCGCACGGTGGCGATGCCCACGTCCGGGAACAGGGAATCGGCCAGGCAGGTAATCATCAGCGAGACGCGCGGCATGGCTCGGACTCGTCGGGTGGGTTCACAGCAAGCGCCGGCTTTCTTCTTCCAGGCCGGCTGTCAGGAATTGTATGACCCGCGGGCCGACGTGATCGAAGTAGTCCCAGCTATGCCCGCCCGCCTGCGTTTGCAGGTCGTGCGTATGGGCGACGCCGAGCGCGGCCAGCTTCTCGTGCAGCCGGTCGTTGCCGCGATACCAGCGGACGTCCTGCGGGTCGATGCAAAAGTAGATGTGCGGCGGGAAATGGGCCGGGTGAATGTGCAGGATGGCGGTGTCCTGCCGGCACTGCTCTCTGCTGTCGTAGAGCCGGTCCAGTCCCAGGCCGAGGTCGAAGGCTTCGTAGCAATCGAGCGCCGAGCTGATGCCCGCGACGACGCGAAACGTGCGCGGGTGCTTGAAGGCCAGTCGCAAGGCACCCTGGCCGCCCATCGAGACGCCGAAGAGGCCCAGGAACTGTGGCGAGATGCCCCAACGTTCCTGGAAGAACGGCAGCACGTTCTTCAGGATGTGCTGCTCGGCGGTGAGGACGGGATCGAAGTCCTCGCAGACCTTGTCGGTCCACCACGAGAGTTTGCCGTGCGGGCAGACGCAGGCCAGCTTGCCCTGCTCCAGCAAGCGGGTGTAGGTCGGGCTGGAGGTCAACGTCTCCAGGCCCGCGCCGTGCAAGTACAGCAAGCCGAAGCGCGGCCGGGCAACGTCGGGCGGGTCGAAGACGTCGGCGGGTTTGCCGGCAATCGAGACGGTGGACCACATGGCATCACACCTTCAACATGCCCACCTTGCGGGCGTAAGGAAACAACCCGCCGGCTTCGAGGATCGGTGTGACCTCGCCGAGCGGCTGGAGCTTCCAGTCTTCCTTGGTGGTCAAGTTGTGCAGCACGCTCGTCGTCAGGTCGATGCGCAACTCATCGCCGGTGCAGACCTTGTCGCAGAGCCGCTCGGAGGACTCGATCGGCACCAGGTAGCCGCCGTTAACGCTGTTGCGATAGAAGATGCGCGCATAGAACTCGGCGACCACGGCCAGGATGCCCGCTGCGGCCAGGGCGATGGGTGCGTGCTCGCGGGAGGACCCGCAGCCAAAGTTCTTGCCGCCGATGATGATCTGGTAGTCCGAGATGAACTCGTCCTTCGTGTGGAAGGGCACATGGCCCTTGGGCAGCCCCGATTGCCCCGGCGGCACGCTCGATAGCGCATACTTGCCGAACTGCTTGTACTCCTCGGGAATCGAGGGATTCAGCGTCAGATACTGGGCGGGGATGATCTGATCGGTGTCGATGTTGTCGCCGAGGACGTAGGCCCTGCCGGTGATGATTTTTTCCATGATGCGTATCGCGTCTCGAATCCAGGTGATTGGGGATCGCTGCCCAGCGCCCGCCGGCTCGCTTCCAGATGAAATACGAAGGACGGGCACGATGTTCCAGGGTGACGGGCCTGGAGTCTGCCCCTGGCTGAAGGCTGATCGCTGAAAGCTGATGGCTAGAGCAGTTTGCAAATGGGTGTAGCAGCCGGCGCTACGGTCCGCACAGCGGACCCTACGTAATTCCCGTAGGGTCCGCTGTGCGGACCGCTACAGTCGGTCGCAAATTGCTCTAGGGTTGCCAGGGATCCGTCGGCGAGCCGAGCAGGCCTGCAAGATTGGCGGCCGTGGGAAGGGGAGTTTCAGATTGCGCACGGCGGGGATAAACCCCGCCGCTCGCCGTGCCAGTCACACCCGGCAGACACCAGGTCGAACACGGCGGGGATAAACCCCGCCGCTCGCTGCATCCGTTGGGCAGTCGCTCGGATCAATAGGTGAACTGCACTTCCAGCGACAGGCCGTCGATGCTCAGGTCGCTGGTGCGACGGCTGGGCTTGCTGGAGAAGGCATCGTAGACGAGGTCGGGGCTGTCCACCAGGCCGATCCAGTTGGTCAGCTCGTAGCCGACCCGGAAGCGGAAGGCTTCGGCCTGCCAGCCGAGGCCCAGGCCCAGTTCGCACACCGGCACCACTTTGCGGTAGTGGTCGCTCAGGCTGACGTTCGTGGTCACGCCCTGGCCGTTGGTTTCCAGCAAGCTGGTATCGAAGTCGCCGACCACCAGCGAACCGAAAGCCTTGGCGAACAGACGCAGGTGCTCGCCGAGCTTCCATTCGCCTTCACCGCCGACGCGCAGACCGTAGCCGTCGAACTCGATCGGGCTGCTGACGAAGGCCAGGTTCGCCGACTGGCCATCGTAGAGCGCGCTGAAGTCCTGCCGTATCCAGGCGACGCGGGCGCCGCCGCCCAGCCAGAGGCCCAGCGATTCGCCGACGGAGAATCGCCGGCCGACCATCACGTCCAGGACGTTGTAGAGCAGCTGATTCCCGGCCGCGGCACTGTCGACTTCCGAGAACGTGGCCGGCTGTGACAGCGTGGCGTACACGGTGCCGCCGGGCGGGGCCGTCACGCTC
>JAEUIF010000075.1 GCA_016795185.1 Planctomycetia bacterium
AGTGGTTCAGGATGAATTCGCGGGAATTAATCAAGGCCCAGACGACATCGACCAGGCCCGCTTGCCGATTGTTCTTGTCCTGCACGTGGGCGGTCATGCGGGTGCGTTCCTTGTCGCTGGGCAGACGGCACAGCGTCGCCAGGAACAACTCCTCGATGACTTCCACATCGGTCTTCTTGCCAGCCAGCAAGTCCTTGAGCCGGCCGCCGGTGATCTTGGTCTGAATTTGCGGATCGGTCATCAGATAAAGCGTCTGCGGCAGCGCTGGCTCGGCGGGCCGCTCGCAATCGCAGGTCGAGGCGCGCGGCGGGCGGCCGAAGAGGCGGAAGACGTTGGTCAGGTTTGGATTCTGATTCAAGCGGTTGACCGCGACCTCGATGGCCCGCGCCCCCGGCTGCACCTCGGGGCCAAAGTTCTCCGTCGCGCCCAGCGCCGAGTTCAGCACATCCACGACCACCTCGGCCATCAGACGGCGCGGATACGAGCGCGCATGGCCGTTGCGGTCGTGCTTGTTCGACTCGTTGGGAATGGCCGAGAGTTGATAGGTCCGCGAGAGAAGAATCGTGCGTTCCAGTTGGCGGATGTCGTACTTGCTGGCAACGAAGTCCTTCGCCAGCGCGTCGAGCAGCTTTTCGTTCGAGGGCGGATTGGCGACGGAGAAGTTATCGACCGGATCGACCAGGCCGACGCCGAAGTAGTGCGCCCAGACGCGGTTGACGAAGCTGCGGGCAAAGAAAGGATTGTCGGGCTGCCGGAGCCAGTCGAACAGGGCCACGCGCGGGTCGCCCTGCGCCTCGAACTCGGGGCCGCCCAGCGCCTTCGGCTTGTTGGCGTAAGCCGGCGGACTGTTGGCGGGCCGGGGCGCGGGTTTGTCGCTCAGCACGACTTCGCGCAACTGGGGAATGGCCGGCGTCTTGTACTTGGCCTGCACCTCGGCCTTCTTGGCGGCGATGTCCTTCTCGATGGACGCCAGGCCAGTCTTCTTCGCCGCCGCCAGTTCGCGGTCGAGGGCGCTGACGGCCTTCTTCCGCGCGGCTTCGTGGTCCTTGTCCAGTTTCTCCAGCGCCGCCTTGAGTTTGTCGGCCGGCTCGTTGGCCAGCTTCTCCTCGGCGGCCTTGCGCTGCTCGGCCAGTTCCTGGTCGAGCTTCTTCAAGCCGGCGTCGCGCTTCTCGGCGTTCTCGCGGTCGAGCTTTTCCTCGATGGGCCGCTTCCTGTCGGCGAAGTCGCGATCGACCTGGGCCAGGGCATCGGTCGCCAGCTTCTTGATTTCCGCCGCCTGCTGACTGACCATCTTCTGGCCATCGGCCGAGGGGGCAAACCGCACGGAAGCGAAGACGTTCGCGTAGCTACGGTAATCGTCCTGCGTCCAGCGGTCGAAGGGGTGCTTGTGGCACTGGGCGCATTCCAGCCGGATGCCGAGGAACGCCGCCGCCGTGTGCTCGCCCATTTGCTCGACCGGGAACTGGTTGCGCCGCCAGAACAGGTCGAGGGTCGGCCGCTTGGCGTAGTCGCTGTCCCAGCCCGACGCAGCCTGGCTTTCGAGTTGCAAGGTCTGCTTCACCCAGTCCTCGACGCTCTGGCCGTCGCGGCTGGTGGCGGTCAGCACGCCTTTCGCGATCTCGTCGTAGGGCACGTTGGCTGACAGGCGGACGCGGAACCAGTCGTGCCACATCTTGCTGCGCTTGGGCCGCAACTGGGCGGGCTGTTCCATGACATCGACGTTGTTGCCCGTGATGTCGGAGAACTTGGTCGCCCACAGCGCGGCGTGCATCGGGTGTTGCAGCAGTTCGTCGATCTTCTTCGCGCGTTTGTCCGGCGCTCGGTCGTTCAGGAAAGCCCGCACTTCATCCGGCGACGGCAGGCAGCCAATCGCGTCGATGGTGATGCGGCGCAGGAACTCGCTGTCATCCGCCAGGTCGGAGGGCACGATGTTGAGCTTCTGGAGCTTGGCGAAGACTTCGCGGTCGATGTAGTTGGCTTCGGGAACTTTTGGATACTGGAAGCCCGCCGGGGCCGGCACCTTGACCAGCGTCCGGGCCGAAAGGACATGGCCGCGATAGGCGACGACCACGGCGGTATCGCCGGGCCGCAGGCTGCGCACCTCGCCGACGCCGCCGGTCAGTTCCGCGACATAGTCGTCGTTCACGCGGAACTCGCTGAAATAGGTCATGTCTTCCTTCGAGCCGTCCGCGAACTCGACCTGGACCTTGAACCGGCCGCTCTCGCCCGGCTTGGCAAGCAGGTGCTCCGTGGGCGTCACGCTCAGGCCGCGGACCTCGCCGGAACCGGACTGCCAGGGCGCGCCCTGGGCGATCCATTCGCGAATAACGTGGTATTGCCAGGAGCCCTTGTCGAGCCGCTTGCCGCCGCCGTGCGGGGCCTGGCCGCTGGCTTTCACCAGGAGCAGGCTTTCCTCGGGGTTGCCGGTGCTGATGCGCCGGCCCATGTGGTCGCGGGTGAAGGAGAGGTAGTCCTTTTCCGGGGAATAGCCGAACAGGCTCAGGTAGAGTCCGCCCTTGCCCTGGAAGGAACCGTGACACGCTCCTGAATTGCAGCCAAGTCTGCCGAGCAAGCCCTGCACGTGGCGCTCGAAATCGACCTTCTCGATTTTGCTGCCGTCCGGCAAGACGACCGGCGCAGCGCTCGCGGGCGCGACCGCGAGTGAAGTCAGGAGCAGCGCGAGTGCATACCGTCCCCATGCAAGCAGCTGGTTCATCGCGCGATCCTCCGCATGGCCCCTGCGGACCAGGCACGGTGGGAGTGGTTGGATCAGCGACCGCTATCGGGGAGGGGGGAGTAGGAGAATGATCGATGGCGGCGTGCTTCGGCAGGAATTCCCCGATGGTGAGATCATCCCCAGGAACGCGGAAGCTGTCAACACAAATCTGGGTCAGCGCCGCGCATCTGTCAAGCGCGAGCGGCAAGCTTTATAATGGGACGATTGAACTGGCGGATTGTGACAGGCCATTCACGGGGAGCGGATCATGAACGTCGTTGCCGCCAGGCCGAAACTAACGCCCGAAGACTTGCTGCACATGAAAGACGGCGACCGCTACGAGCTGGTCGATGGCCAGCTGTTGGAGAAGTTCACGAATGGCTGGTCGAGCCTCATTGCCGGACTGCTAATGCACCGACTGCTGTCCCACAGTCTTGCCCGGCGACTGGGCCTGGCGGGGATGGCGGGCCAGACGTTCCGCTGCTTTCCTGCTTCGCCCGGCAGGGTCCGGAAGCCGGATGTCGCTGTCCTGCGCTTGCACCTCCTGACCTATGAGCAACTGCACGCGAGCCACTGTCCGATTGCTCCGGAACTGGTCGTGGAAGTCCTGTGCCCCGACGACTTGGCCCTGGTCTGCGACGAACAGATCGACGACTACCAGCGTGCCGGCGTGCGCCTGATCTGGATTGTCAATCCCGAACTGCGCACCGTGCGCATCCATCGCATCGACGGCACCATCACCGGGTTGCACGAGCAGGATGTGCTCTCCGGTGAAGATGTGATCGTCGGCTTTCAAGTCCGAGT
>JAEUIF010000084.1 GCA_016795185.1 Planctomycetia bacterium
GGCACGCCGCTGCGGCACTTGCAGGCGCTGCCCGCACGCGGGGCAGGGAATCTTGCTGCCGGCTTCATTGTCGTGGCGGGTGAGCTGGTGCTGGCACTTCGGGCAGGTGAAGGCGATCATCGCAACCATCCTCAGTGCTAAAAGAAAGGCCCGGCTCAGGCCGCCCCGTGGGCGGCCATAGCGTTTGCGTTTCGGAGCGCGTAGGATGAGGTGGGGCCGCCACTGGTCCCGCCCACGGGTAGCACCGATAGCGAGGTGCCAGACGGCGGCCCCATCAATCAACGAAAAAAGGCCACGTCCACACCTTGCAGGCGCAAGGTGTGCGCGTGGCCTCGCTACTCTCCCTCGAAGGGAATACGGTGCTACCCGTGACTCGCCCTATTTCACGCCCCGCAGCCCGGCCTGTCAAGGGGCTGCTTCGCGAAGGGACGTGGGGTAACCGGGTTGCACTACCAAATAGTGCGGCGAAACCGGGCCGACTTCAGCACACGCGGCGGCTCGGAGACGCCAGTAGCCAGGCGAGCTGGGGGCTGGATTTGGCCAAGAGCCCCAGGCCCGGCGGCGCGTGCTATGCTTGCCTTACCGTCGGAGGGTCGCCATGCTGCGTCGTCATTTCTCCATAATCATTGCGGGACTATTACTTGCCGGGTTTGGCGGTGCCGCCGAGCCGCCGAAGCATCCCTACGGTATGGTCCGGCTGTTGTCGTTGACCTGTCACCAGACCGACGATGGCATCTTCGGCGGCGGCGAAGAGCCGGTCATCCGGGTTGCCGGCCAGCAGGTTTGGGAGACCGAAGGGGCCCGGCCGGGTAAGACCTTTGATCTGAGCAAGGTGTCGCCGGTGATCTTTCACGAGCGGTGTGACCTGGCCTTGACCGAACGCGATCCCGGCAACGAAGACAAAATCGGCACCCAGGCAGTGACCGTCATGGACATCGCTGCCGGCAAGAAATCCGCGAAACTGGAGCAGGGTGGCTCCTCGTACACGCTGGCCTACGAGGTGGTCCGCGCTCCAGGGCGCTGCGCCCGGCTGCAGCTTCATCAGCTCAAGTGCCTCAAGAGCGTGGCAGCCCAGGCCGGTGAGCGCGACTCGATCAGTGTTGCCGTGGATCGCTTCACGGCCCATCATGCCCTGAGTGTCGAGGCCGGCAAGGCGAACCAGACGCCGTTGGACAAGTGGAAGGAGCTGACGCCGCTCGCGTTCGCGGACGCGGCTGCCGTGAAATTGCACGTCTCGACCCGGGCGCCGGCAGCCAAGGGCGACAAGTTAGATCCCAAGGCGGTCATGGCCGCCAACCCCCCGAACACGCCTTTGCCGGCGCAACAGGTATTGGCCAACCTGGCTGGCAAGGGAAGGCAGCGGCTCACGTTTCGCACCGCAGCCGGCGCTCACTTCGAGGTGATCTTCGAGGTGCTGCCCTGAGCGCAGCGGTATCAGCCAGAGCAGAGTTCTTGTCCCGGCAGGAAGTCGAGACAGCGGCCATCTTGTTCCCGGAACTCGTCGGCTGCAAGCGGCAACGGGCCAGAAAGCACGATTCCTGGTCTGATTCGTGCGTTGCCGGCCGGCAAAACGGCCCGGCCTGTGATTTGAAGACCATGGACAAAGTGCCAGTCAGCAGCCCGGTTCGGGGCGTCGGTGGTCCCGACTTGAAGCGTTGGCGCCATCGAACCAGTCTGCGGGCAGGACTCCGTGCCCGTCATCAACGAAATGCCAGGAACGGAGGAGTCTCGATAAACCAGCCGGGCGATCCCTGTAGTTTTTTACTCGGGACACGCACCATCCTCGCGCTTGGAGACCCCCTGGCCTCCGCCATGCCCGCCTCCCGTCCGTGCAGCCGTTTGCGGCTTTGGTGGGATGGAGCCCGTGATTGCACCGATCGCCACCGCGACCCGGAACTGCACCTCGGGGTCCGGATCGGTCAATGTCTGTTGGAGCGCATCGAGTGCTGGCTTCGCTTCCTTGCCGCGATCACCGATCGCCTCGGCTGCTTGTGCCCGAACCTTGGGGTCGGGGGCGCGTAGGCGTTGGGTCAGGTCGTCCAGCGACGGCGGCGCTGGCGGGATACCGAAGAGCCGTGGGGCGAGGATGAAGAGCAAGGTTGACGCTTTCTCGCGGACCGCCTCGTTCGGGCTACCAAGAGCGACCTGGAGTTCGTAAAGGAGCCGGCGCCTCAGCTCTGGTTGCCAGGTTGCCTGGACTGCCAGCGTGGCTCGACAGCTCGTGTCCAGGTCCTCGCTAAACAGCGCGTCCGAGAGCTGGCCAAACAATCGTTCGACCTCCGCCGGAAGCGCGAGCTTCGGCATTCGAGGGATCTGGTTCTTGCGGGGTCGCTTCTTGGTCGGCTTGCGAAGTGGAGCGCCGTCCTCGTAGTTCGGGGTATCGTGGACATCCATGTCCTGGTCCTCCAAAGGCGATCAGTTGTCCACGCTAGTGCCGACGGCTACGCGGCTCTCGCGGACGGCGGGGCGGCGGGCTTCGAGCCGCGAGGCGATGGCGACCGGCGATACGCTGGGCCGCAGCAGCTTCCTGACGGTCGCGAGCGTCTTGATGGCGTTGAGGTAGCGCTTGTTCGCGCTGTCCATCTGCTTGCGGAGTGGTTCGAGCATCGCGACGCTGCTCCCCGGACGCCCGCTCAGCAGGCCATCGAAGTAGGCCACTTGCAGGTGACAGATCGCGGCACGTTCGGCAAGGGCCTTGATCAGCGGATCGGTGTCACCACCGGCCAGCTCGATCTTCAAGTCGGCTTGCTTCCTCATGATGCTCTCGGCCAGGAGCAGATCATTGCCGGCGGCGAGCTTCACCAGGCCGGCTTCCGCTTGCAGGGCCAGGTTGCCGAACTCGATCCATAGCGATCGGTCCTGATCCAGGACGCGACGCAGCTCGATCAAGACTGATCGATCACCCTGCTGGGCACGAGTCAGCAGATGCTGAAGGGTCTGTCGCACTTGCGTCGCTGGGTCCATTTCCTGGGTCACTGTTTGCATTGCGTCGCCTCCATGCTCCACGATAAGGGCGATGATAGCCGGCGGCCGTCAGGGCCGCGCCGGCAACCAATTCGATTACTCCACACAGATCGACCAGCGGTGTCTCTGCCGTATCCCATTCGCAGGCCATAGCCTGTCGTGCTTGTCGGTCTGCCTCGCGCTGCTGTCGCCGGCGCTCGACAGCGGCGGCAACCTCCTGGGCCTTGTCGCCACGCCCGAGGTACTGCCTCGTGAACCGGCCGCCCCGCTTGACTGTGCGGCAGTAGTACACATTCGATGTGCCTGTGCGGCGTTCCCAGGCCATGGTTGTTTGTGTCTCCGCGCGATTGTTGCGGCGTCGATCACTCCTCTACCTCGATTCTGGGCAAGTCCTTGTCTTTTTGTCAAATCGCACGGGCAAAGAGCGACAACGTATATCGCGGGTTCTGACAAAGAAAGTGGGCATCCTATTGCTTCCGACAACGCCTACTCAGGAGGATGGTGGTGACAGCCGAGGCTCGAAGCAAAGCGTCGCAGGACCTCCGTAAAGGCTTGCGGATGCCCTCTTGCTGCCTTCGGAGGCCCCGGAGTCGCCCAACCGCTCTCAACGCGACTGACGCGAAACTGGGGCCTGCAAGGAGGCCAGGATAGACATCGTTGTTTTCCGGGCACGTTGAGGCGGTAGTTGCCGACTCGAAACAGCAAGGACCAGGACGGCCCAGGACGGCGGTGTCCCACGTCCTGGTCCTGGCGCTACACCGTTTCATCCTGATCGCGCTGCCTACATCATCATCTGGGAGAAGGTCGGCTCGCGCCGCCGCCTGGGACGCAGCAGCAACGGCGTTGCCACCGGCTTGTCGGGCGCCGGCTTGGTGTGGTTCCGGTCGGTCTCGCACGTCACGGTCTTCGGCTTGCCAGCCACGTCCATGGGCATAACACTCGCTGACATCCCGAGATCGCTCGACAAAGACGCCGACAGTAGCGGCTTGCCCGGCATGACGGCCGCATCATGGTACTTGGAGGCGGCCATGGACACCACGTTGGCGATCGAACATGGCGATACTGTCGAGGTGGCGATCCGTGGAAGTCCGTCGATCCAATCGGTCAACCAACTAGGCGCCGCTGCCACGTTGGCGTGGTTGGGGCTCACCTTCCAGATGTAGTCGCGGCCCTCCTGGTCGCGGCTCGGTTCCAAGAGCACGCGG
>JAEUIF010000087.1 GCA_016795185.1 Planctomycetia bacterium
CGTGGACGCCAACCGCCCCCGCCTGGAAATCTCGAACAACGACACGCCCTGGGTGCCGCCCGCGGTAAATCCGCTCGACCCGATGGCTTTCTGGAAGAGCACCACGGAAGCGGTCCACGCCCGGCCGAAGACCGCCTGGCAGCCGGTCGGCCCGCCGCCAGTCAGTGATGCGAGCTACTTCGTCGATTGCCTGGAAGCCGGCCGCGACAGCGAGCTGAACGCGGCCGAGGCGGCGCTGACGGCCGAGGTGCTGCTGGCGACCTATCGTTCCGCCGCGCGGGGCGAAGTGGTTTCGCTGCCGCTGGCCAGGTAGGCAAAAGTACGTCGGGCTTTCCAGCCCGACTCGAAGCGCCGGCGCTTCGCACTGCCACGAATCGGACGCGGCAAGCGAACGGCACTGCGGTCGGGCTGGAAAGCCCGACGTACTTTCGCGCTGATGGCATTCTCCGCGCTGTTCGCGTCAAACCTCCTCCCGCCATATATGCTGACCACTGCCACACATTCCGTTCGCCGGTTCGTTCTGCTTCCGCCGAGACTCGTCGATGCTCAATCAGGTTATTGCCTTCTCGTTGAAGAACCGCATGGTCGTGCTGCTCGGCGCGCTGGGCCTGATGCTCTACGGCGCCTGGCAGGCGGCGCACATGCCGGTGGACGTCTTTCCCGACCTCAATCGGCCCACCGTCACCGTGATGACTGAAGCCCCCGGCCTGGCCCCGGAAGAAGTCGAAGTCCTGGTCACGCGGCCCATCGAGAACCTACTGAACGGCTCCACCGGCGTGCAGCGGGTGCGCTCGGCCTCGGGTATCGGTCTGTCCATCGTCTGGGTCGAGTTCGAGTGGGGCACCGATATCTATCGCGACCGGCAGATCGTTTCCGAACGGCTGCAATTGGCCCGCGAGCAGCTGCCGCCGGGCACCAATCCAACGATGGCCCCGATCTCGTCGATCATGGGCGAGATCATGCTGCTCGGCCTGCGCTCCACCGCCGACCTGAAGACGCCGGAAGAACGGCTCGCCAAGGCAATGGAGCTGCGCACGCTGGCGGAATTCGACATCCGCAACCGGCTGCTCGCAGTAGATGGTGTGGCCCAGGTCACGGTCATGGGCGGCGTGCTGAAGCAATACCAGATCGTGACTTCGCCGGAAAAGCTGGCCGCGCAAAACGTCAGCTTGCAGCAATTGACCGAGGCCGCCGAGAAGGCCAACGTCATTGCCGGTGGCGGGGTCATGGTGCGCGGGCCCCGCGAATCGCTCATCCGCATCAGCGGCCAGAGCCTGACGCCGCAAGACATCGGCAATACCGTGGTGTTTTGGCGCGAACCGCGTCCGGTGCTGATCCGAGATGTAGCTGAGGTGCGCTTCGGCGGGCCGGTGCAGCGCGGCGACGGCGGCGTCTTCATCAAGCAGGGCGACCGCGTGACGGGCGGTCCTGCCGTTATCCTCACGGTGTTGAAGCAACCGGACGTCAACACACTCGACCTCGACCCGCGCGTGGACCAGGTGCTCGATGAATTGCAACAGTCCCTGCCGCCGGATGTACGCATCGAGAAGCAAATTTTCCGACAAGCCGACTTCATCCGACTGGCCGTCGATAACGTCCTCGAAGCGGTGCGCGACGGCACCATCTGGGTCATTCTCGTTCTCTTTATCTTCCTGTGGAACTTTCGCACTAGTGCGATCACGCTGGTGGCGATCCCACTCTCGCTGCTCTCGACCGCGCTGGCCTTTTCCTGGTTCGGCGTGTCGATCAACACCATGACGCTCGGCGGGCTGGCGGTGGCCATCGGCGAGTTGGTCGATGATTCCATTGTGGATGTGGAAAACATCTTTCGTCGCTTGAAGGAGAACCGCCACAAGGAGCAGCCCGACAATCCGCTCAAGGTGATCCTGCTGGCCTCTGCCGAAGTGCGCAATTCGATCGTCTACGCCACCCTCATCGTCGTCGTGGTGGTCATTCCGCTCTTCTCGCTGAGCGGGTTGGAAGGCCGCATGTTCGCCCCGCTCGGCCTGGCCTACCTGACGACGCTGCTCTGTTCGCTGGTCGTTTCGCTGACGGTCACGCCAGCGCTGTCGTCCTACGTGCTGCCCCAGGCGCGGTTCCTGGCCGAACGCGAGGACCCCTTCCTGCTCCGCTGGCTGAAGCGCCTCGATGCCCGCGTGCTGCGCTGGACGCTACGGCACCCCTGGCCCATCCTCGCCGGCACCGTGGTGGTGGCGGTGCTGTCCAAGGTGCTGGTGGTCTGGATGGGTTCCGAGTTTTTGCCGCCCTTTAACGAGGGCACGTTCACGATCAACCTCCAGACTGAACCGGGCACCAGTCTGGCGGAAAGCGAGCGCGTCGCCCGTCGCGCCGAGGACATGATCCTGCAAGTGCCCGAGGTGCTGACCATCGCCCGGCGCACCGGCCGCGCGGAGCTGGACGAGCATGCCGAGGGCATCAACAACTCGGAGATCGAGGTCCGCGTCGAGGAGCATCAGCGGCCGAAGCCGGGCTGGTACTGGGCCGTGGCGCGCGCCGTGCCGGGGCTGCACGGCTGGGGCATGAGCACGACGGGCCGGCCGCGCGACGAGGTCATCGCCGATATTCGCGACCGCGTCACCAACCTGCCGAACGTCAACGTGAACATCGGCCAGCCCATCTCGCACCGCATCGACCATTTGATGTCCGGCGTGCGGGCACAAGTCGCGGTCAAAATCTTTGGCCCGGACCTGCGCGAGCTGCGCCAGGCGGCCCAGGACGTGCAGACGCGCATGAGCAAGATTCCTGGTGTAGTCGATTTGCAGATCGAACCGCAGGTGGAGATTTCCCAGGTGCGCTTGCGGGTGAAGCGCGACGAGGCGGCCCGCTACGGCCTGGCGCCCGGCGACGTGGCGCAGATGCTCGAAACCGCGTACAAGGGCCGCGTCGTCTCGCAAGTGCTGGAGGAGGACCGCTGGTTCGACCTGATCGTCTGGTACGACGAGCGTTCGCGCAGCGAGCCGTCGGTCATCAACCAGACGATCCTGAATACACCGTCCGGCCGCAGGGTGGCTTTGGGCCAGGTCGCGGAAGTGCTCGACACTACCGGGCCGAACACCCTTAACCGCGAGCATGTGCAACGGCGCATCGCCGTTTTTTGCAATGTGGAGGGTCGCGATCTGGGTAGCGTAGCTGCTGATATCGAAAAGGAGTTGCTGGCGATTCAGGAAGCTCTGCGCCGGCTACCCGGCAGCTACCGGGTAGAGCTGGGCGGCCAGTTCCAGGCCCAGCGCGACGCCAACTTCCGGCTGCTGCTGCTGGGCATCGCCGCCGTCTTCATCGTCTTCCTGCTGCTCTGGAAGTGCCTGGGTTCGTGGATCGCGGGCTTGCAAGTGCTGCTGGTCAACATCCCGCTGGCGGCCGTCGGTTCCATTCTCACCCTGATGCTCCTCAACCGTCCGAGTTGGGAGGAACTGCAAGCAGCGCCCTTCTGGCAATGGCCCAGGGTCTGGGCCAGCGAGACGACCCTTTCCGTGGCGCACTGGGTCGGCTTCATCACGCTCATCGGTATCGTCTGCCGCAACGGCATCATGATGATCTCGCACTACACTCACTTGATGAAGCACGAAGGAGAACAGTTCGACGAGAACATGATCGTGCGCGGCAGCCTGGAACGGCTGGCCCCGGTGCTGATGACGGCGATGACGGCGATTATCGGCCTGATTCCCCTGGCGCTGGGCGCGGGGCAGCCGGGCAAGGAGATTCTCGCGCCGCTGGCCGTGGTGGTCATCGGCGGCCTGCTCGACTCGACGCTGATGGATCAGATCGTGACGCCCGCCGTGTTCTATCTCTTCGGCAAGCTGTTCGGCCCCGGCATCTACTTCACGGCCGGCGAGGACGCCAGCGAAAGCGCTGCGGAACAGCGTTGGGCCGATGAGTTGTTCCCGAACTCGCCTACGTTGTAGGGTGGGTCGAGCGCACTCGCGAAGACCCACCGAATGTTATTGAGGTTGGCGGCACTGCGGTGGGTCATCGCGAGTACGCTCGACCCACCCTACCGAAAGGAGAAGTCTCATGAAGCACCTCATCGGCTGCCTGGTCCTGTTCGTGCTGGCCACCCTGAGCGGCTGCGGCGGGGCGTCGCATTCCGCGAAGGGGAAAGACGGCGACCACGACCACGATCATCATCATGAAAAGGCACTGACCGAAAAAGACGTCAAGATGCCGGAGACTTTCAAGGCCGGCGTCGCGCGACAGGAGGAACTTTACCAG
>JAEUIF010000129.1 GCA_016795185.1 Planctomycetia bacterium
TTCGGCGAGCGGCTGATGGTACAGCGAGCGGCGGGGTTTACCCCCGCCGTGCGCGGCGTGCGATTCACGGCGGGGATAAACCCCGCCGCTCGCTAGTTCGCCGTCGCTCGCTAGTTCGCCGTCGCTCGCCAGAACAGCGGAGATCGACTCTTGCAAGAACGCCTGATCCAGCTGTACGAATCGGTCGGCTTCCGCGATTTGGTGGAAGTCGCCATCCTGGCGTTGGCCTGCTACTTCGTGCTGCGCTTCCTGGGCAAGACGCGGGGCAGCGGCGTGGTGCGCGGGCTGGCGCTCATCACCATCGGCCTGTTCCTGGTGGCCCAGGTCATCATCGCCAGCCTGGACCTGACCGAACTGGGCAAGATTTTCGACTACCTGCTGACGACCGTCGTGCTCGGTCTGATGATCGTCTTCCAGCCGGAGCTGCGCCGCGGCCTGATGGTGCTGGGCCGCTACCCGATGCTGCGCTACCTGGTGCCGGATCGCGGCCCGCCGGTGGCCGACAAGCTGGCCGACGCCGCCATTGGCCTGTCGCGCGATTGCGTCGGCGCGCTGATCGCCATTCAACGCGAGCTGTCGCTGGTGCAATTCGTCGAGACCGGCACGCACATCGAGGGCGACATTTCCTCGGCCCTGATCCGCACCATCTTCACGCCCAAGAGCCCGTTGCACGACGGGGCGGTCATCATTCGCAACGGTCGGCTGACGGCCGCCGCCTGCCAGCTGCCGTTGAGCCAGCCGCCCGACAGCTCCGCGCCGCACATGGGCATGCGCCACCGGGCAGCACTGGGACTGAGCGAGGAATCGGACGCGGTCATCCTGGTCGTCAGCGAGGAAACCGGCCGCATCTCCATTGAGGTCGGCGGTCGGCTCGAAGCGGTGCCGCGCGAGAACCTGGCCCGCCGGCTGGCCGCGCTCCTCAGCCAGTCCGAGGCCCTCGAAGTACGCCGGCTCCAGCAAGCAGCGTAGTGGTCAGTGGTCAGTAGTCAGTGGTCAGTTGCAGGAAACCGGCGAACCGATTTTGCAACGGACCACTGACCACTGACCACTGACTACTGACCACTAACCCCCCAATACCATGCTCGACCGTCTCATTTCCGCCGTGGTGGCCTTGATCCTGGGGTTTCTCGTCTGGCTGTACGCCCGCAGCCGCGATCAGGAAATGCTGGACAACGCACCGATCCCCGTGTCCATCGTGCTGGCACCGCACCAGGCCGACCACTACGACCTGGAAACGACGGGCCTGTCGCAGATCACGGCTTCGTTCAGCGGGCCGCCGTCGCGTATGCGCGAGCTGCGCGGCCAGTTGCAGCGCGGCGAATTGCGGGTGAACAAGATGCTGACGGTGCCCGAGGACCGCCTGGGGGAGAACCGTTTCCTGGACACCGTGCGCATCGGCGTGGAAGAGCTGCACCCGCCGCCCGGCGTGCGCGCTGTCGTCACCGAGGAACGCAATCGCATCCCGGTCACGCTGCGCCGGTTGGTCGAGCGGCGCTTCCCGATCCGCCTCGACTACACGCCGGATGAACCGATCGCGCAACTGACCGTGGAGCCGGCCAGCGTGCTGGTGCGCGGCCCGGCGGACATTCTCGACCGGCTGCGTGCCTTGCCCACACAGCCCTACGTCGCGCCGCCCCGGCCCGATGGCGGCCTGCTGCGCGAGTTCACCACCGGCGGCCCGGCGGCGCTGGTCGATGAACTGGAAGGCCGCCCGATCCGCACGAACCCGGCCAGCGTGCAGGTGCGCATCACCATGCAGCCCCGGCAGCGGCTGTACGAACTGATTGATGTGCCGGTGCAGTTTCTCTGCCCGGCCAACTTCCCGCTCCGGCCCCGCTGGGAGGACGAGCGCGCCGGCAAGGTGACGGTGCGGCTGCTCGGTCCGGCGGGCGAAGAGCAACCGGCCGTGACCGCCTTCGTCGATCTGACGGGCCGAAAATTCGAGCCGGGCCTGTATGCGGATGAGCCATTGCGCTTACAATTACCAAAGGATTTCCAGCTGACCGAGTCTCCACCGCGTTCGGCTACCTTCCGCCTCGCCCCCATTCCCGCCGAGCGCGGCGAGACCCCCAATCTGGGAGGTGCGCGCGGTCCGTGA
Source organism: Planctomycetia bacterium (assembly GCA_016795185.1). GTDB lineage: Bacteria > Planctomycetota > Planctomycetia > Gemmatales > Gemmataceae > JAGVLI01. Next base: position 2,099 of record JAEUIF010000129.1, read on the forward strand.
GCAGCAGCATCGAATTGTCCCGCCCGACCGTGTTGTCGAATTCTGCGGACCTCGCTTCAGCCTGCGAAGCGCTGGGCCGCCAGGCCCGCGCCGCTTCCCGCCTGCTGGCCCGCGCGACCGGCGCTCAGAAGAACGGTTGGCTGTGCGCCGCCGCCGACCGTCTCCTGGCACGCAGTGACTTCATTCTCGAAGCTAATGCCCGTGACCTGACCGCCCACGAACGCGACTTGCCGCCGGCTTCCGTCGATCGGCTGCGGCTGACGGCCAAACGTCTCGAAGCGATGGCCGCCGGCCTGCGCGAGATCGCCGCCTTGCCGGACCCCGTCGGCCGGGTGCTCGACAGCAACGTCCGCCCCAATGGCCTGCACGTCCAGAAGGTCGGCGTGCCGCTGGGGGTCATCTTCTTCATCTACGAATCGCGGCCGAACGTCACGGTGGATGCCGCCGGCCTGTGCGTCAAGAGCGGCAACGCGATCATCCTGCGCGGCGGCAAGGAAGCGCTGCACAGCAACAGCGCGCTCGTCGAGGTGTTGCAAGAAACACTGGCCCCGGCGGGCTTGCCGGCCGATGCCCTGCAACTGGTGACGACGCCCGACCGTGCCGCCGTCGGTCATCTGCTCCAGCTCGACCAGTACATCGACCTGGCGATCCCGCGCGGCGGCGAGAGCCTGATCCGCCGGGTGGCGGCGGAAGCGGCCATGCCGGTGCTGAAGCATTACCAGGGCATCTGTCACGTTTACGTGGACCGGGCCGCCGACCTGGACATGGCCCGCAAGATCATCGTCAACGCCAAGTGCCAGCGGCCCGGCGTGTGCAACGCGGCCGAGTGCCTGCTGGTGCATCGCGAAATCGCCGCGCAATTTCTGCCGGCCGCCGCCGAAGAGCTAGGCCAGCGCGGCGTGGAGCTGCGCGGCTGCGAGGCCACGCGCCGGCTCGTGCCCGCCGCGAAACCAGCGACCGAGGACGACTATCGCACCGAATACCTGGCGTTAGTCCTGTCGGTCAAGGTCGTCGATTCCCTCGACGCAGCCATCGAGCACATGCACCGCTACGGCTCGCAACACACCGAAACCATCGTCACCCAGGACTGGAACGCGGCACGGCGGTTCACGAACGAAGTGGACGCCTCGGCCGTAATGGTCAATGCCAGCACGCGCTTCAACGATGGGTTCGAGTTCGGCCTGGGAGCGGAGATCGGCATCAGTACCGATAAATTTCACGCGCGCGGGCCTTGCGGTTTGCAAGAACTGACGACTTACAAGTATATTGTGTTAGGCGACGGACAGGTGCGCGAATAGCCTCGTTCCCGGCTGCGGCTCGGAACGAGCAGGCCCGGACCACTGCAATGCCATACCTGACGATCATCCTGGCGATCCTCCTGCCTCTGCTGATGGCCCTGGCCTTCCGGCTGGGTCGGCTGTCGCGCCGCCGGGAGGGCAGCCTCGAAATCTCGCCGGTGACGCGCCAGCACATCGACCTGTTCCAGGGCGGGCAGCTGAGCGAGACCGCCGTCGAGTCGGCCAAGGTCCGCATCCGGCAACTGCTCGAACGCGGCGAGACGGAAGCCGTGGAAGCCGGCATGCGGCCGGGCATCCACTACGTCATCCAGGTGCGGGCGCTGACCGAGATCGGTACCGACGACGCCGGCCGCATCCTCGAACGCCAGCTGCGCCGCCGGCTGACCGACGACGAGGTCGAGCAATCGTGGTACTGGATCGACCTGGCCAACGGCCTACGCCACCTGCACCGCGAGCAGAGCCTGCCGCAACTGCTGCACTGCTCGGAGTCCGCCGGCGATTTTCCGCTGGGCCATTTCTTCGCCGCCGAGACGGTCTGCTTCATGAGCTTCGTCGGCTATCTGCGCGAAGCCGACACGCCCCTGGGTAAAGCCGCCCTGCGCGTGCTGCACCGCGCCCTGGAAGGACTGCGGCATGGCGTGCAGCCCCAGGTGCTGGCCGAGGCCCGGCTGGGCGAAGCCATCGAGCAACTCTGGGACCACCGTGGCGAGGTGGTGCGTCCGCTGACCGTCCGTGTCTTCCTGGAAGCGTTGCGGCAAGTGCATCGCGCCCCGCACCTGGAAAAATTTCTCGGCGAGGACAAGTCCGAACTGGAAGGCATCCAGTGGCAAATGTCGCGACTCGTCGCCCTGGAGCCGATGCTGCAAGACTACCTGTCCGAGGCCGCGCCGTACCTGGTCGAAGCGCTGAAGACCGCTGCCACCGAGGAGCAGCGCGACCTGCTGCTGGCGTTGAACGACTTGCGAGCCGAAGCGGCAGCCAGCGTGCTGCCACTGCTCGCGGACCAGCGTCACCCGCTGGCGGATGAAGCCGTCGAGGTACTCACCTGGTCGAAGGATGAGCGCGTCGGCCCCGCGTTGCGGCAATGGGCCAGCGGCCGGGTGCCGATGGACCGCCGGGCCTTGAAGCGCATGCAGGCCACGCCGCCGCGCCGCCGCTCGGTGCCGGCCGATGTCCCCTACCGCGCGATCTTGCGGGCGCTGCGCGGCCAGCCATCCGCCGAATCGGAGAACTTCCTGTTGCTGGCGGCCAAGGACTGGGACCCCACCTACCGGCTGGCCGCCCTGTCGAGTCTGGGCTGGTGGGAGCCGGTGGACCGCGCCAGCGTGACCAGCTGCCTGAAGGACTCGCGCCGCGACGGTTGCGTCGAGGTGCGCCAGGCGTCGCGCGCCGCGCTGGCCCGTCTCGGCGAACGCCACAGCTTGCAGTGGTTCCGCACCAGCCTGTGCAGCGAGAACGCGCTATCAGTCCACGAAGCCATTCAATTCGTCGTCAACGAAGGGCTGACGCTGCTCTGGCCCGACCTCGACCGCCTGGCCGACGCCGAGGACCACGACGTCGCTCACCACGCCCGCGAAGCCCTCGAACGCTTCCGCGAAGACATGGACCGCCGCCGCGGCGCGTGGTGACCTTTCCCCGCTCGCGGCTTCGCACAACTTCATCCATGCCCGAAAGCCACTACATCCTTCGCGGCGGCGTCCCCGGTCGGAAGCGACGCCGTTCCCCCCGACCTTTATTCCTGTGACTTCTTTCGTCGTCCCCGCGCTTTTTTTGCTTTTTCGCCCTCCGGCGCGGGCGACGGTTTCCCTGCATCTTCCAGCTTTTCCAACTCCCCCAGCGTCTGCTCGAAATGCCGGTCCACCGGTTGCGGCAGAGCTGCCTGCGCTGCGCGGTACTTGTCGAACTCGGCTGCGGCCTTGGCCTGGGCGGCTTCATGCGAAATCTTGCCGGCGTGGGTGAGGATGTCGCGGTCGCTCAGGCGGATGAAGTCGTCGAGCTTGCGAATCCAGTCGGCCATGTACATCGGCTTGCGGCTGTGGGCCTGGAGTTCGGCGAAATCCAGGTACGCCGTGACGATCAGGTTGAGCGCCTGGATTTCATCCTCGCTCAAGTAGTTCTTCGCCGTGCCGACATCGGTTTTGCGCGGGCGGTCGCTGGCCCAGCTGGTCAGCCCCATGTTCGGCTTGGTCGCGTCGGCGCGGCGATGGACCACCTCGGCCGCCGTCTGGCCGTGGACCGCCCAGTGCATCTTGTTCTGCACCGTCTGGAAAAAACGTCGCGACGCCTCGGTGTTGCCGTCGTAGTCGATGCTGGTGGCGTAGATGTCCAGCACCTTGCGCCAGAAGACGCGCTCGGAAGCGCGAATGGCGCGGATGCGGTCGAGCAGTTCGTCGAAGTAGTTGCCGCCGCCCGCCTGCTGGAGCCGCTGGTCGTCGAGCGTGAAGCCCTTCACGATGTATTCGCGCAGCCGTTGCGTGGCCCAGATGCGAAACTGCGTACCGCGCAACGACTTGACGCGATAGCCCACGGAGATGATGACGTCCAGGTTGTAGTGCTCGACCGAACGCTCGACCTGGCGGGTGCCCTCGGTTTGAACTATCCGGAAATTCCGGATAGTTGCCGACTCTTGAAGTTCACCTTCATCGAAGACATTGCGGATATGCTCGCTGATCGTGCGCACGTCTTTCTGGAACAGCTCGGCCATCACCTTCTGCGTCAGCCAGACGGTTTCCCCCTCGACGCGGACCTGGATGCGCGTCTGTCCGTCCTCGGTTTGGTAGAAGAGGAAGTCGCCGGGCTGTTCCGGGTGGGTGGGTACGAGCGAGGTACTCACGACGGGGCTCCCGAACTTCGAGACGTTAGCCCGACGCGTCCGCGAGGAACAAATTCTTCTCGCGGACGCGTCGGGCTAGAGCATTCTGCGACCGACTGTAGCGGTCCGCACAGCGGACCCTACGGCAATCTCGTAGGGTCCGCTGTGCG
>JAEUIF010000160.1 GCA_016795185.1 Planctomycetia bacterium
CGCGCGTGTGGGCGCTGACCATGATGACGCCCACGGGCGGCAGTGCGGGGTGCTCGCGGTTGAACTGCTGGATGCCGGCCAGGGTGGCGAGTCCGTCGAGTCCCGGCATGGCGACATCGAGCGTCACCACGTCCGGCGGCGCGGCGCGGATCGCCTCCAGCGCCTTCGTCCCGCTCCAGACGGACTCGACGACGCGGATATCCTCCGCGCCTGCCAGCGCTGCTTCCAGCGCGGAGCGGAAGATGCGCGAGTCATCGACGATCAGCAGTTTGGTGGGTTCCGGCATCGCACGACCGCCGCCGAGATGGACGCTGCACGCTGGAGTTGCATTATACCGGCCGGGCCGGTACTGGGTATTTGGTACGGCGCGACGGCAGCGGATCATTCACGAAGTTAGCAGTCTAACGCGGGGGCCACCGTGAACCCGATTTCTTGGGACCGTTTATTCGGCTTTCAACATGCCTTCGACCAACCCGCGACCGTGCTGCTGCTCGGCATCGTGTTGAGCGTGCTGGTGCTGGCCCCGCTGGCCATTCTGTTCGCCGACCGGCTGAAGTCGTTGGAAGAGCGGCAGCGCACTGAACTCTGGCTCCGCTGGCGCTCGTGGCTGGTGCTGGTCGTGCTGATGGCCGCTCCGGTGCTGCTGGGCGCCTTCTGGACCATGCTGGCCGTCACTGTCCTCAGCCTGCTCTGCTATCGCGAGTTCGCCCGCGCCACCGGGCTGTTCCGCGAGAAGTTCACCAGCTTGCTCGTGGTCCTCGGCATCTTGCTGGTCGGCTTCGCGGTCCTCGACAACTGGTATCAGCTGTTTGTCGCCCTGTTCCCGCTCACCGTCGCGGCGCTCGCCGGGTTTCAGGTCGTACTGGACCGGCCGGCGGGTTACATTCAGCGTGTTGCCCTGGGCATCCTGGCGTTCGCCCTGTTCGGCAGCGCGCTCGGGCACCTCGGCTACCTGGCGAACGACGAGCACTACCGCGCCGTCGTGCTGCTTGTGCTGGTGGCTGTGGAGTTGAACGACGTGGCCGCGTTTGTCTCCGGCAAGCTCTTCGGCCGCCGCAAGCTTTGCCCCAACACCAGCCCGAACAAGACCGTGGCCGGCGCGCTCGGCGCGGTGCTGGTCACGACCCTCTTTGTCACCCTGGTCGGCCGCCTGGCGTTCGCCGGCAATCCGCTGGAATCCTGGGCCAAGCTGGCCGTGCTCGGTTTCCTCATCAGCGTGGTTGGGCAACTCGGCGACCTGGTGCTGTCGTCGATCAAGCGAGACCTCGGCCTGAAGGACATGGGGGCGTCCATCCCCGGCCACGGCGGCTTGCTCGACCGCTTCGACAGCCTGATCCTGGTCGCGCCGGCGGTCTTTCATTTCGTCTGGTATTTTGGCGGCTTTGGGTTGCAGCAGCCGATTTGCATCTTCTCCGGAGCACGCAGTTAGCCCGAAGCGCGGTTGGCCGACGCGCCAGCGCGGGCTCAAGCGACCTGTTGTGCAATGGGAAGAAACTGGGTGCCATGCCCACGGCTCTGCGTGGGCATGGAGCACTCGCCAGCTTCCCATGCCCACGC
>JAEUIF010000167.1 GCA_016795185.1 Planctomycetia bacterium
CCTCGGACAACGCCACAACCTTGAAGCCCCCGCACGGCGGTTGAAATGGATGGGAATTAGCGTCGCGCGCGCGGACCGGCGGGGCCGGTCAGCGCGCGCGAAATTTTGACTCGGAGGGAGTCGATCAGGCGGTCTGGCCCAGTGCCGGAATGAAACTGCTTCAGGAATCAACACTTCCGCAAGTTCATCGAATGATTGAATTCGGCGTGGTCGTGTCCACGAGTAGACGGGAACTAATCAAGTAGGAACCATTCCCAAGGTATCAACTTCGCCTGATGCTGGCCGGCACTTGCGAATCTCCGTGCTCATTCTCAAGTGCCCGGGAGTGTATCCAGCAAACCGGAGCTCCGGCGCGTCAATTGGTACCACTTCTTGGCGACGGCAGCAGCGGCTGGTCTGGTTCTGGGCGCCGAGCCCCTCCACCGGCGGCTCGCATCTGCTGGGCAACCGCTTCCGTGCAGCATCGCCGCTGCAACCGATCCAGGACTCTCACCTTGGTCCGAAGCTTGCCTGGCTTCTTGAACCATCCCCAAAGGCACACAAGAAATCGTGACATGAGAGGCACCTCTGCAATTGTGCCACTGGATTGACTTGACTTCAGCGTGCGGCAGCAAGTACCGGATCAGCCACTGCCCCCAACAAGCCGGGCGCACTTTCCCCTTGCCATCCCTTGTGAATGGCCAGCAAAGTGATATTGCGTAACAGTAAAATTGCGGGATTCTGCAAAAGTCTGGGTTGGCAGGATAGAGTTTGGCTGAAATCTGTTGCGATCTTGCCTGGCGCACGACATCTACCGGAATCGCCCATCGACCAGCGACGCCATTCTCCATCGCCAACCGAACATTGGCCTGGGTGTTTGTGGCCTGTTGCCTGATTCGGATCATGCCGAATTCTGGTCGCGCAACCTGCTTGCGGGACTGGTTTTCGACCTCTGTCGCTCAATTGTGGCCTATCCTTGAGGATCGAGTTGTTGCCGTGTTCAAGACAGGTTGCCGCAATGCTAGCCGACGAACTTCTGGACCAGCTTGAGCAATATGCATTGCTCAACCGCGAACAGCGTGTGGAAATCGGACGAATAGGCTCGCACCTCGCAGACCCTCGCGTTTTGAGCAAACATCTTCTACAGCGCGGGTGGTTAACTCCCTTTCAGGCCAACCAGATTGTCAGAGGCCAGTGCCAGGAGTTGGTGCTGGGTTCCTACATCATCCTGGATCGGCTCGGCGAGGGAGGAACGGGGCAGGTGTTCAAGGCCCGGCATCGCTCGATGCAACGAATCGTGGCCGTCAAGGTGTTGCGGCGTGACCTCGTGCAGGACAAGGAGGCTGTAGCAAGGTTCTACCGCGAGATCAAGGTGGTCAGCCAGCTATCCCACCCGAACGTCATCCACCCCCTCGACGCAGGACCCATCGGCGCCTCGCACATGCTGGTGATGGAGTATGTGGAGGGGACCGACCTCGAGCGACTGGTTAAGCAACGAGGGCCGCTGCCGGTGTTGGAGGCTGTAGACTACGTGCGTCAGGCCGCGCTGGGATTGCAGCACGCTCACGAGCGCGGCCTGGTTCACCGCGACATCAAGCCCTCCAATCTCCTGGTCACGTCCCGCACCAACCGGTCGGCCGGGACGGGCAATCTGGTCAAGATTCTCGACCTCGGCCTGGCGCGGCTGCATCACCAGGATGGGGATTCATCGGCCAACATCACTGCCCAGAGCGGAAATGCCGCCATGGTCGGAACGCCGAACTATCTGGCGCCCGAGCAGGCAGTCGATTTCCATAGCGCCGATATCCGCTCCGACATTTATAGCCTGGGCTGCACGCTGTATTTCTTGCTGACTGGGGAGCCGCCCTTTCCCGGAACCACACTGGCCGAAAAATTGCTCAAGCATCAGCAGGCCGCGCCGCCGGCCCTGGAAAAGCGGCGGCCCGAGGTGCCGAAAGGGTTGCCATCCGTATTTCGGAAGATGCTCGCCAAACGTCCGGAGGATCGCTATGCGACGCCGCGGACATTCCTGGATGCTCTGGATGCTGCGGTGGGTCGGCCTCCGTCGGCCTCGAGCGACGGCAATGTAACCGTCCGCACCGGATCCCTGGACGACACGCCCTGTTCCCTGCCATCGGTTGCTGCTCCGCCAGCACCGGCGACGGGGCTCACCAAGCTCGCCTGGGGCCGCATCGGCTTTCGGCCCCGTATGATCCTGGTCGCCGGATTGTTAATCGCGACTCTGATGGGCATCGTCCTGGCCAGCTTGGGAACTTCGAACAAGCCCGGAGCCACCCCCGATGGCAAAATCGCGCCTACAGTTGCCCTGTCTCGCCCCCCAGGCACGTCCGTCAGCAAGCTGGTCGAACGAGTAACCCTGAAGGATGACGCCAGCCTGATCAAGCGGCTGGCGTTCAGTCCGGACGGCAAGAGCCTGGCCACGGCCAGCGAAGACTCGAACATTCGCCTGTGGGACCTGGCTACCGGACGGCAGCAACGCGGCATTGCAATAAAGGCGGACGCCAGTGCGGGTCTGGTCTACGCCAGCGGGGGCAAGGTACTTATCGTCGGCAGTTCTGACCTCATGGTTCGGTTTTTCGACATCGGCGACGGCACATGCATTGCGACCGTCAAGTGTCCTGGGGTCACCCTGGCCCACCTGGTCTGCTCGCCTGATGGCGAAACACTCGCGACGGCGAGCCGGTGGAACATCATCAAGCTCTGGAAAGTCAAGACTCAAACGGCCGTCGGGCAACACGAGATGGGAGTGACCAACAGTTTCGTGATGGGTTTCAGCGACGACGCCAAGTCGCTGGTTGTCTGTAATACGGCCGGCTCGGCGACGTTGAAAATACTCGATACAGCGACTGGTCAGGTGAAGACCGCCAGCAACCCAATCGCCCAGGCGGGCGGCGGCACCCCGTTGGATATCAGCGCGGACGGCAACCTCATCGTCTGGCAAGGGACCGATGATCGGAAACTCTACTTCCTCCGCATGCGCACAGGGGAAACCGGGCTGATCGCAGATCGTCCGGCCGTGAGTCAGCGGAACCACCATGCCATCCTCGCCGTGAGTCCGGATGGGGCACTGCTGGCGCTGTGCGGCCGGTCGAACTTCAAGCCCGGCACCGTCCAGATCTGGGACATCGCCGGCGGCGAGGAACGAGCGTCTCTCACCTGGTCGGCCGGCATGGTATTCCAGCGTCCCTCTTTTTCTTCAGACGGCCGGTTTCTCGCCGTGCTTGCGACAGAAAATGGCCAGGGCATCGTCAAGATTTGCGAACTCATTCCATGAGCCGGACGGCCGCGGAAACCTGGCCTCACGCCATCATGCAGGATTCCTGTTGCGCTTTGCTTGGCCTCGAGCCATCGTCCCGTGGCGACTTCACAACCAGTCCGAGAGGAACCCGCGGTCGTAAAACCGTTGACGGAGGCGGCTCAAGCGGACACGGAGCACGGCGGGGTCAGCGCCCAGGTGACGGGCAACCTCGGCGGTCGTCAAGCCTTCCAGACGCAACTCCACGATCTCCCGCTCGATGTCGCTCAACTCGGCCAGAATGGTATCGAGTTGATCGTGGTATTCCGCCAGCAACGCAGGGTCATCGCTGGCATGGGCTTCACTGGCCAGGCGCTCGACCAGATCGATGCCGCTGTCCTCGGAGGATACCTCGACCCTCTCCTGGCGGCGCAGGCGTCGCCAGTGTCGGCTGACCCGACGGCGCACCAGGGTCACAGCCAGGGCCACCAGCTTTTCGGGACTGGCAATGTCGAATTTCCGCGACTGGAGCCCCTGAGCCAGGATGAAGTTGACGGATTGGGCTATATCGATGGAATCCAGGTAAGGTCGCAACGACGGGCCCAGGAACAGGCGTGCTGCCCGCCGGACTTCCGGTTCGTACTGGCGGATCAGGGCACTCATGGCACCCTGGTCGCCCTGACGAATCCGCTCCAGTAATTGCGAAAACTCTTCAGGTCCGGACACGGTCAATCGCCCGATGCCAGGTGAATCTCTTGATCGTGATTATCGGCGGCGTTGGGGCACAACGCAACCATGACGTGAGGAATCCTTGCCCATCAGCCGCCCGGGTTGCTACGCTGGATCGAGTGTGGGGCATTGGAGGGGATCATGCCGTCGAACGGCGTTCCTGTTTCGGAAGCTAGTCGTCAGCTCCGGGCTGCTTGTGCCGAGCTGGCGCGGCGTGTCCGGGCGGGCGAGGCCGTCCGCGCCGAGGACTACTTCCGCGAATCTCCCACCCTGGCCGATGATCCCGACAACGCTGTGGACCTGATCTACGCGGAGTTCATTGCCCGGCAGCAAAACGGCGAATGCCTTGATTCCGAGGCGTGGTACGGCCGGTTTCCACAGTGGCGCTCCCTGCTGGAAAGACAATTCCAGATCCATCAGTTGCTCAGCGAGGAAGTGCAGGTCCAGACTTCGCTGGCGGCCGGCGATGGACTGCGGCCCCGCAAGGTGGGGACCTATGAAGTGCTGGAGGAGATCGGCCGGGGCGGCACGGGGGTAGTGTACCGGGCCCGCGACCCACGGCTGGATCGCATCGTCGCCCTGAAAATGGTCCTGGCGGGCTTTCACGCCGGGACCGAGGAGCTGGTGCGATTTCGCCTCGAAGCCGAGGTCGTGGCTCGGTTGAACCATCCGCACATCGTACAGATTCACGAAGTCGGGGAGGCGGATGGCTGCCCATTCCTGACGCTGGAATACTTGTCGGGCGGCAGCTTGGCCGAGCGCGTCCGTCTGCCGCTGCCGGCCCGTGAGGCGGCCATCCTGGTCCAGACGCTGGCCACGGCAATGCACCACGCGCACCAGCGCGGCATCGTCCACCGTGATTTGAAGCCCGGCAACGTGTTGTTCACCGAGGACGGCATTCCCAAGATCACCGATTTCGGCCTGGCCAAACATCTGGGCGAACGCACGGCGCGCACGAAGAGCGGCTCGATCCTCGGCACGCCAGGCTACATGGCGCCGGAGCAGGCCGCGGGCCAGGTCGATCGAGTGGGTACCCCGTCCGATGTCTATTCCCTGGGCGCCATTCTCTATCACCTCATGACCGCGCGAGCGCCCTTCGGCGATGAATCCTCCGTCGATACCTTGCTGCGCGTGGTCCATGAGGAACCCAGCGCCCCGCGTCGGTTGGCGCCCCAACTACCGCCAGACCTCGAAACGATCTGCCTCAAAGCGATGGCGAAGGAACCAGCGCAGCGTTATGCGAGCGCCCAAGAATTGGCGGATGACCTGGGCCGCTTCCTGGACGGAGAGCCGATCCTGGCACGGCGCACTGGCGTCCTGGAACAATGCTGGAAATGGGCCCGGCGCCGCCCCTCGCTGGCGGGGCTGATTGTCGTCAGCATCCTGGCTAGCTTGGCCTTGCTGGTGGGCAGTCTGTGGCATACCTGGCGACTGCGGATTGCCCTGGACCGCATCGAACTGTTGCAAGCGGACACCAACCACCAAAACCAGGAATTGCTGCGGCAGGTCGATTTGCTTCAGCGCAGCGGCTACGCCCTGCAACTGGATCAAGTCCAGACCCTGGCCGTGCGGGAGCCATCCAACGCCTTGCCATTGCTGCACGATCCGGACCGCTGCCCGACTCATTTGCGCGATTTCACCTGGAACTACTGGCGCAGGACTTGTGACTGGAACATCGCCCAGCTCAAGGGACATGAGGGGATCGTCCATGCGGTCGCCTATTCACCCGATGGCAAGCTGCTGGCCAGTGGGAGTGCCGATCGGACGGTCCGGCTCTGGGACCTGGCTTCCGGGACCGAACGGGCTCGCCTGACCGGTCATGAAGGAACGATCTCGGCCGTCGCCTTCGTTCCCGTGGAAGGTTCGACTACTCGGCTGGTATCGGCCGGCGAGGACGGCACCATTCGGATCTGGGACCGGGAGAGTGCCAGGCCGGTCTGGGTGCTGCGCGGCCACTCGGGCGGGGTACGTTGCCTGGCTGTTTCTCCCGACGGTCAACGGCTGGTCAGCGGCGGCGGGGATGGCGTCGTGAAGGTCTGGGAGGCCACGACTGGCCGGGAACTGGCGAGCCGAACCCTCCACGCAGCGCCCGTCGAGGCGCTGGCCATCGCTCCCGATGGCCAGCAGCTAGCTTCTGCCAACAGCGAAGGCCAGGTCCTGCTGCTCGATCTGGCCTTGCAACTGCAAGAGACGCTCCGGCTCGGATCCGCCAAAGGGAGTCAGACCCTGGCCTTTTCCGCGGATGGCGCCAGATTAGCCATCGGGAGGCGCGCCACGGCCCACGTTCTTGTGTGGGACCTGGCGAGCAAGGCACGCACCCATGCTTTTCCGGCCCATGTGCCCCACGTGCGCGGGGTTGCCTTCCTTCCCGACGGATCGCGATTGCTGAGTTGCGCCATTGACCGCAGGGGACCGCCGCGAAACGATACCGAGGGCATGCTCACCATCTGGAACCTGGAAGCGAATCAGCCAGAGACCATCCTTCGGCAGCCCATGGCGTATGCCATGGCCCTCGCTCCCGGTGGAACAACCTTCGCCACCGGCGGGATTGACCATGTCATTCGCATCTGGCGACTGGGCGAGCCACCACCGACACCGCTCGATGCCCAGCTGGTTGAAGCCCAGCATGGACTCTACGCGCCGGATGGACGGTTCGTGCTGCTCCACCAGCGCAAGCCGCAGAACAAGGGAACGGCAACTGTTTGGGATCGCATCAACCAGCGCGTTCAGAGCGTGATGGCGGAGCCGCGGCCCCCTTTGGGGATTAGTGCCGATAGCCGACGGGCAGCGTTCCCTGTCGCGGGCGGGCTTCGCTTCCGCGAGCTGATGTCCGGCAAGGAGGAACGCCTCCTGGCGGTGAGCCCGAACCCGGAGACCAGTGTAGTTTCCCTGGCTTTCGCTCCGGGTGGGCAGTTCGCCTGTGGGTTGAGCGATGCCTCGATCCTCATTCACGAGGAGTCCCAGGTGGTTCGCCGCTTGACCATCGGCCAGCGCAGTGTTACGGCCCTGGCCTACTCGGCCGACGGACGGTTCCTGGCAGCGGGCAGCGCAGATCGGCTCATCAAGGTGTGGGATACGACGACCGGGAGTGAGCAGGCGGGTCTGACCGGGCACTCGGACCAGGTGATCAGCGTGGCCTTTGACCCATCGGGACGTCACCTGGCCTCCGGCAGCGTGGATCGGACGGCTCGCCTGTGGAACGTATCGGACGGGACGTGCCGCGCGACCATTGGGGGATTCACGGACTTTGTCAAGGCGGTCGCATTTTCGCCCGATGGCAAGACCCTGGCCGTCGCCGGATTGGCCGGGGATGTCCAGCTCTGTGACCCGGTAACGGGACAGGTTCGCACACGACTTGCACAATTCACTTCACCGGCGACGTTTTCCCCTGACTGCAAATTCCTGCTCGTCGGTAAGGGCTCAAGGCTGGTTGAGTTGCGCGGGCCAGAATGATTCTGGCGACCAGTCTGCCTTCATCCATTCTTGGGTGGTCCTGTCCGAGGTTCATCTGGGTTTGGCCAGTAAATCGGCGATGGATTTGGGCAGGTCGCCGTTGGCAGGCCATTCCGCAATTCGTTGGCGGGCGGCCAGCAGGGCCCGTTCGCGTTCCTGCGGCGTGAGAGCACCAAACTTCGCAGGCGGCAGACCGGCGGTCGCCAAACCATGGCTGGTATAGTACGGTGCCCGATCAAAGACTTCAGGTCGGCCGTTGTAACGGGGATCGCCGGTCTCTTTCAGGTGAGATTCCAACTGACCGCGAAGTTCCTTGCGAACGTCGGCGTACTCCTGCTTCGCTGCGACGTTCTCGATCTGGAAAGGATCGCGTTCGAGGTCGTACAGTACCTCGGCGGGCCGGCGGGCAAAACTCAGCTCCCACAGCCGGTGCTGCGGCCCGTTGCGCAAAGCCATCAGGAGGTACTTTGCGGTTCGACGCTCGGAGCCCCCATCGACATCGCCGAAGGGTTCCAGGTTCCAGTTGTGCTGCGGATCGGGATCGCCGTTTGGCCACAGGTTGGGCCGCAGGTTCAGGATAAAGAGGTGCTTATCGGTGCGGATGGCCCGCATCGCGGCGATCTGGCCCTGCGGCTGGCACCACGCATGCTGTTCCTTGGCAAGAACGACGTGATTCCGCGGCTTTTCAACTCGGCCCGACTTCCCCGAGGTCAGCAGCGGCAACAGGCTCCGGGCGGTCACGCTGGATGGAACCGGAGCGCCCGCGGCCTCCAAGAAGGTAGGCGCCAGGTCGGCCAGCGTGGTGAAATCGGTGACCACGCGCTTGCCGGGGATGCGTTTCGGCCAGGCGATGACCAGGGGGACCCGCGCACCGTAATCATAGAGGTTGCTCTTGCAGCGCGGAAAGGGCATGCCGTTGTCAGCGGTGATGACTACCAGGGTGTTTTCGAGCATGCTCGCCCGTTCCAGTTGCTGGAGCATGAGGCCGAGTTGCCGGTCTACCCACTCGATCTCGGCATAATAGTCCAGCAAATCGCTGCGGATGTCATCGGTGTCGGGCCAGTACGGCAGCACTTCGGCATCGGCCAGTTTCTTGCCCTCTGTCGAGCCGCGTCCGGGCCCAAAGCCCCGATGCGCCTCGTTGGCGCCAAACCAGAAGCAGAAGGGAGCGTCCTTCGGCCGCCTGGCGAGAAAGGACGCAAAGTTACCCGAATAGTCGTTGCTGCTGATTCCTGGTGGCGGAACCAGTTTCTGGTCGTCAAACGCTGGTCCGGCCGGGTTGTGGGGCCTCCCGCTCTCTTTCCAGTCGCCAGGTCCCCAACCCTTGCCTGTCATGCCGACATGGTAGCCCGCGTTGGCAAGCAGGTGCGGGTAGGTGACAAGTTCCTTGGGAAACCCGGCGAAATGGCATGCCGCCTCGCCATTCTGCCACGGGGCACGTCCGGTGAGCAAGGACGCGCGGGATGGCGCGCAGGCCGGTGCCGGGCAAAAGGCGAACTCGAACCGCACGCCGTTCTTTGCCATCCGATCCATCGCAGGGGTGCTGACTGCGCGGCACCCCGTTGCGGAGACATGGCGCCAGGATACATCGTCCATGACGACCAGCAGGATGTTCGGTCGCTCGGTGGGCGCGCTGACCGGGAGCACCGCGCTGGCAAGCAACACACTCAACAACATGTTCGCAAGCCCTGCCAGGATCAAGATGCATCAAGTTGCCCACCCCCCGGCCGTGGGCCAAGGGGACCGGAGGTGGGTTGCGAATCGCAGCCGTCACTTGCCTTGCACTACTTTGATCAGCGTGATCACATTGCCGTCCTCGCCGTCCTCGACCGTGACTTCCACTTGCATCGACCGTCACTGCTCGGGCAGCAGTTCTTCCCGAAACAGGGCGTTCAACGCCTCGGTCATGGCCGTACTATACACACTGTCGGCCTGGATGCCGTCAACGGGAGGGTGCGTGTAGAGCTGGATGTTGCTCTGCTCGGCCTTCTCCCAGACCGTGTGGGCCTGGTCGTCGATGGTCACATTGACGGGGGTCAAGCCCCAGCCGAATTCTTCCGCCCTGGGCGGGACCAGGTTCGCGGCCAGGAAGCGCCAACCCTTCTCGGTCCGAACGAGCCGACGGCCGGCCGCCATCAGCAATGCGGGCGGACTGGAACAGCCGCTTTCCGCCTTGGCAATCAGCCCCCACCAGGTACAACCGGTCCACTTCTCGTAGAGCGGCCGAATCAGGTCGCCGCGCTGGTTGCCGGAGAATCCCAGAACAAACCAGGAGTGCAGCAGAGGAGGCAGGTCCTTGAGCAGTTTGCCATACGGCGTGATGAACTTGGCATGGTGCCGGATTGCCTCGGCATACTGCTCCTTTGAAGGCTTTGAAGTAGGCCGAACGGGACCGGGCGGGAACCAGTGAATGGGCAGGCCACTACGCATCAGGCCCACGAAGGCGTTCGCGTCGAAGCGACAATTGGTGTCCAGGGTATCCGACTTGTCACGGTAGACACACCCTGCAACGAGCAGGATCGCGCGAACCTTCTTTTGAAACAGGTCGGGTTTGCGGTTGAAGGCGGCAGTGACGGTGCGGCTGGAGCCGGTCACGGAAATGTAGACCGGAGTCTCCGCTTTCTCCAGTTGATCGAGCAGCAGGCGAATGCCGGTCTGTTCCCGCAGCGGGAGTTGCAAACCATCGTCGGTGGGGGTGCGAAGCTTTGTGGACGGTCCAACCGCCGCCGGCACCCATCGTCCTGTCAGCCAGTTGAGCTGAGTGATGAGATGGAATGCCGGTTCGTAGGGATCCTTGTCGTCGGGTTTCTGGTGAAAATCGATGATGACAGCGCGCATATCCAGACCGGAAAGCGCGTAGGCGCAGGCAAGGTCGATCTGGTCGTCCACGTCCCACGGCGGGTGAATCAGGTCGCTGGCGTGGATGAGAGGAATCCTGCTCGCCGGGTTGGCGTTGGGCTCGGCGCCGCGCGATTCCGGGCCGTGTGCCCAGACACTCGCCGCCGCGCAGGATGCCGCCAGCCAGCTTCGCCTTGTGATTTGCATCCCTTTCTCCCGGTCACATCATTTCGTCTGAAACTGCTTGCTGTTGACGATGGCCAGCACAAGAGACTGCATGCTGGAGTCGCCCGCTTTCAACTGCGCAACCATCTGGTCGATGGTTGTCTTGTCGGCGAAATCGAGGCCGCGGCCCAGCGCATAGATCATCATGTGCTCGACGATGGCGCGGTAAAACTTGCCAATGTCGCTTAGCAGGACTTTCTGAAATTCCTTGAAGTCCTTGAATTTTTGCCCCGTGGGCAGCGTACCGCTGGCATCGATCGCCTGTTCGCTGGCCTTCTTCGCAACCACGACGCGCTCCGTCTTGCGCCAGGCGCCGATGGCGTTGTAGTTCTCCAGCGCGAAGCCGAGCGCATCGATCTTGTTGTGGCAGCCGGCGCAGGCCGCGTTGCTGCGGTGGGCTTCCAGCCGTTGCTTGAGGGTCAAAGCCTTGCCGGTGATCTCGGGCAGCGGTGGCACATCGTCGGGCGGCGGCGGCGGGGGATCGGCCAGGATTCGCTCCAGCAAAAATGCCCCACGGCGCACGGGAAGGGTGCGAATGCCATCCGAAGTGACCGTGAGGATGCTGGCCTGGGTGAGCAGACCGCCGCGATGGTCGTCTGGCTTGAGCTTCACCGGGCGGAACTCGCTTCCCTTCACGCCGCCGATGCCGTAATGCCGGGCCAGGCGCTCGTTGAGCATCGCGAAATCGGAGTCGAGGAACGTCCGGAGCGGCAGGTTCTTCTGTAGAATGTGCAGGAAGAACTCCTGAGTCTCACCCTTCATCGCCTCTTCGAGGCTTCGGTCGTAATCCTTGTAGAGCTTGTCGTCAGGCGCCATCGCGCCGACGTTACGCACCAGCAGCCACTGGCCAACGAAGTTGTTGGCAAAGGCGCGGGCCTTGGGGCTGGCGATCATGCGTCGGACCTGGGCTTCCACCGTTCCCGGCGCCGTGAGCTTGCCGTCCCGGGCCAGCGCGTAGAGCTCCTCGTCCGGCATGCTGCTCCAGAGGAAATAAGACAGCCGGGTCGCCAGCTCGTAATCGTTGAGCGGGCGGGCCGGCCCGCCCGCGGCCTTGTCCTGCGGCTCGATGAGGTAAAGGAATTTTGGTGAGCAGAGTACGCTGCGGAGGCCGAGGCGAATGGCCGACTCCGCATTGCCGGATCGCTTCTGCTCTGCCTGGACAACCTTCATGATGTCGTCGATGTCCGCGCTGTCCGGCGGGCGGCGAAATGCTTTCTCGGCAAAGCGCGTGATCAACGTGCGTGCGTCCGCCATGACGGGCTTGAGCACACCCGGCCCGAAGATCTTCTGCTGGTAGCCGGAGGGCCACTGGTCAAAAATCGGCCCCTCAAGGGTCAAGCGGCCATCCAACGGTTCCTTGCCCGCTGCCTTGGGGACGGCGATGGCGAGGGAAGCGCTACCGCAGAGGAGGTCCACATGTTGCGTATGGGTCCTGGTACCGTCGGATTCGGACAGAGGGTCGCGGTTGAGTTCCAGCTTGAACGGGGCGGGCTGCCCCGCAGCACCGACAAAGTGGGCGTTCTCCAGGCGAATCGTGTAGCGACCGCCATCCCGGATCGGGATGTACTCGATCAGGTAGCCCCGGTTCTGGGGCCGTGGGGATGACGGCACAAAGGTGCCGTCCCGCAGTTCCTCGGGAGTGGGTTTCTTGAACGCCTTTCCCTTCTTGGCGTCCTCCGCCAGGTTCCAGACCAGTTTCTTCACTTCCGGCCTGGGCCCAAAGGAGATGCCATTGCGAATCGCGTCGTCCGCAAGCTCCAGGTACTTCTCCAGCAAGAATGGCGAAACGGTCAGCGCGGAGCCGATGTTGTCGAAGCGGTATTGCTCGTCATCCAGCGGCAGCCTTTCGTGGGCATGCACATCCACGCCAAGCAGGTCACGGATGGTGTTGCCGTACTCCTCACGGTTGAGGCGTCGTAGCACGACTCCCTTCGCGCTGCTCTTGAGCGATTCCTCTGCACGACGGAGATCGACCGCAACCCACTGCGTGACGCCCGCACTTTCCTGGTCAGTGGGCTGCCGGGCCTTCTTCGGCGGCATGTTTTTCAGATTGAGCGCGTCCATGACGCCTCGCCACGTCTCGGCGTCCAGGGCCGTCTTGGCTGGCTCCAGCGTGTCGAGTTGTACGCCGCCGGATTGTTTCTTCGCGTGATGGCATTCAACGCAATACTTTTGCAGAAAGGGCTTCACCGTGGCAACGAACGGATCGACCTTCACCACGGCTACTTTCGCCTTTTCCTGGGCGAAGCTGCCAGAGAACATTGCCCCGGTGAGAAGAAGAAGACCGAGGATTCCTGCGCCCCGTTTCATGTTCGACTCCTCGCCTAGACTCAAGCCAGACCCTTGAGCGGCCCGGTGCTGTCGGCAAATCGATCCGTGGAAATACCGGCCGCGTTGAGCATGGACACGAAAACGTTCGAGGTGGGAGTCGTGCCGTCGGGCACGCCGTCCTTGTATGACCCGCCCACCTGCATCTGCACCGGCGGCTTCGCCAGCATGATGTGCTGCCCTTGCTTCAGGCCGCCGCCATGCCCTGCCAGGATCAGCGGCAGGTTCTTCCGCCAGTGGCGATTGCCATCGGCCAGCGAGCAGCCTTGCAGGATCAGGCAGTTGTCGAGCAGCGTGGTGCCGTCCGCTTCCTTCACGGCTTGGAGGCGATCCAGCAAGTACGCGAAGCGCTGATTGATGTAGATATCGATCTTGAGCAGCTGGGCGATCTTGTCGGGGTCGCCCTGGTGATGTGACAGGCCGTGCCAGCTGGATTTG
>JAEUIF010000178.1 GCA_016795185.1 Planctomycetia bacterium
TGTGGCGCCATTGCCGCACGACGCGCCGCCAGAAACGCTCTTTGGCGCCATCGCGCTGTTGGGGAGTGGACATGGTAGTTACCTCCTTTGCGGAGGATTACACCATGACCGTCAAGAACGCCCTTGGCCGGACGGAGACGACTTCGGCGCGGCCGCGCTGCGTGGCCCGATGCACGCAGGCCATGTACGGGGTGCGGGACTGGCGGCGCAGGTGCGACAGTGGGAAAGCCAGCGTATGGCCGCCAAAGCGGTTCAGGTCGATCTCGACCAGGTTGGCGTCCGAGGCGCAGATTTCCTGCTGCTTGCGCTGGTACTGCTCGCGGTTCGGCCCCGGCGATTTGTTGCTTGGACTGAGGAACTCAACCACCGTGACGACGCGGTTGCCGCTCTCGCGGTCGATGATTTCGAGATAGGTTTCGGTGGCCGGTTCCCTGGTGTCCACCACCACGGGTTCGGCCAGGGCGATCTCACCGGCGACATACGTATCCAGCCCGCGCCGCGCCTGAAAATCCACCACACGCACATCGGGAAACAGCGGATGATCGGCGATGCCCTGCGGTGTTTCGAGGAGGATGCTTTCCTCGACGCGGGCGCGCAGCGCGCTGGGCAAAACTCCCTGGAGCGCGTCGCAAGCATAAATGACGAGCCGCGCGTGAACGTCGCGCCAGTGGGCTTCGAGGTACGGATCCATGCCGGGAAAAGGGCTCGCCATCGGTCGGCCTCGCGGGATGGTGCGTTCGGTCGTCCCTCGATTGTAGCTTGCGTGCCGGCCGCGGGAAACACCGGCCAGAGTGCCGTGTATTTGTTTGACCTGCCCGTGCGCCCGGTTTACGCTGCCCCGCATGAAAACGCCCTTCGCCGTCTTGCTCCTGCTCGCGTGGTCCGCGCCGGTCTTCGCCGGCTTCGGCGAAAGGCCGCCCCCGCCGCCCAGTGTGTCGAACTATCTCGTCGGCGTGCCGCCGCATCATTTGGCCGCCGCGCTGCTCAGCCTGTCGCTGGCGGCCGCGCTGCTTGGGTTGGGCCTGATTCGCGGTTCGCCTGCTGAGGATGGGCCGCCGCCTCTGCCCTGGACGCTGCCGCTGGGTTCCTTCCTGCTCGCCGTGGGCGTCGTCGTGCCGTGGCTCGACCGCCATCTCATCGGCTATAGCTACTGGACCTTCGGACTCGGCGCTGCCCAAGGACCGGCGCTCCAAACCAGTAACTTTGGAACAAGGCGCATGGCCCCCGGCCCGCCATTCGGCTGGCTGCTGGTACGCAGCTGGCTGATGTACACCGGCTGCTTCGTGGTCTTCGGGACGCTGGCGCTGCTGATCCGCCGCCAGACGTTGGTGCGGAGTGGCGGCGTCAGCCTCTGGCTGGCCCTGTGCAACTATCCCCTCCTGGTGCTCGCGGCAGCGATGGCGGAAGCCGGCAGCCGCCCAGAGGACTTTCTCTCGCTGTTGCCTCTCTGGTACGCGCTGCTGGCCGGGTTCCTGGCCTGCCTGCTGAACTGTCATCTGCTGACCCGGGCCTTCTTCCCGCACGCGAGCATCTTCGACCTGGACCGGCAGATCGACAACTTGATCGTCGTTCTGGTGAACGTCGTGACGGTCTTCGGTTTGTGCTGCCTGTGAAGCCCCCTGGAAGCGGTGCGCTGGGGTACCTCGGTACGGCTGCGGGGATTCCGCATGACAAGCGCCCGGCGCGGCGGTATATTCCTTTCAACATCAAAGCTCTCACGCAACCTTCAAGAGTCCCCGCCCCGGTTGCCGGGCCGTCCCAACGGACATCTCGATAATCGGGCGGATCAGGCACCCGTGAAACTTTTCGTCGGCTCGGAGGTTTTGCCATGTCCCGACTCATCGGCCTGCGCTACCATTTCTGGCTGGGCGGCCTGTTCGTGTGCGCGTTCATCCTCGGCTGCGGCGACGCCAACACGGGCGGCGAGCAGGCCAACAACAACGGCGGCGATACGCCGCGGCGCCGGCCCCGGCCCGCGACTTCCGCGCCGGAGCGCGATCCGAACAACCGCATCACCGGCACCGCGCCCTGGCACAGCGGCCGGGCCACCGAACCGCAGCCCAAGGCCCTCGAAAGAGACGCCAAGTATCAGGGCAAGGTGACCGCCGCCACCGAGGGCGTCAGCCTGACCGTCAGCGGCAACCAGGGCAACATGACCTTCCAGTACGAAGGCGAGACCAACGTCGTCGCGTCCGGCGATCCGCGTTTCTTCCCCTACAAGGGCGAACTCGACAACCAGGACGTGACGGTCATCTATTACGTCAAGAATGGCCAGAACTTCGCCCGGTTGATTACCGTGGGCACGCGCGGCTTCGGCGAGCAGCCGAAGCAGGACAACTGAGCAGCGCCGATGTGGAAATGGCTTCTGTGCGTCCTGTTGCTGTGCGGCGGGACTTCGCTGGCGGTGGCGTCCGGAGACCCCGAGGCGCGTAAACGGCCGCGACCCCCGACCGCACCGGAGCCCCAGGCGCGCGAAAAAACACAGGGCGAGTGGGACGCCTTCTTCGATCAAACGGCCCGCGCCGGCATCGTGGTGGTGCTGATCGTTGCGGCCGGCTACCTGCTGGTGAAAAAGGTGAAACGTATTCGGGAGTGAGTATTCCTGCCGCGTACAAGTTTGCCGTTTCGCTGTTCCGGACTTGGAGTCTTCTTGGCGAAGCGGCGGGCGTCAGCCCGCTGTTGGTGCGACAAAACAGCGGGC
>JAEUIF010000179.1 GCA_016795185.1 Planctomycetia bacterium
GCCCGCTGTTTGTGCGCTTCAAACAGCGGGCTGACGCCCGCCGCTCGCCGGAACTCAAATGCCAACGCTGACATCTTCCAGCCGACTGACGGCCACGATCTCGGCGCGAACCAACAGCACGCGGCGGCGATTGGGAATAATGCCGCTGGCCCGCGCCGCCGCCAGGTAGTTTTCCCGGTTAGCCGAGGTATCGCGCAGGTCATGGAAGTCCGCTTGCTTCAATTCCAGGTACTGGTCATCACAGCGCGTTAGCGTACCCAGGCAGACGAATGGGCTGCGCAGATCGACGACGACTTGCTGGCCGATGAGTTCTTCGAGCATGGATGGTGAGAAGCCTCGCGGTCATAACTTGACGGCACGCTGTCCGCGATCGCCTTTCGCGCCGGCCTCCAGTCCCGTGAGCGTCATGCCGTCGGGCCGGTTGCGGCCGATCTTGACGGTATACTTGCCCAGCGCGAACACGGCGGGCTGATACCGCGTGCCGGTGATGCGCAGTGCGTAAACCACTTCGTTGGTCTTCTCGTCGATCACCTGGACGACGGGATTCTCCGCGCCGGCGACGACCAGTTCCGGCAGCCAGGCGACGGGTTTGCGGCCGTCGTTGTCGTCGAGCGACACCGTCGTGGGCCAGCCGGGGAATTGGGCTTTGTCTCCGTCCTTCACGTCGGCGAATCGCGGCCAGCACTCGAAGGTCACCTGGCGTTTCTTCTTGTCGAAGCGCGCCAGGCCGTAGCCATCGCCGCGCTGTTTCTCGTCGCGCACGTCGCCGGGATTGGCGTAGGCCAGCATGCGGATGCGGTTGCCGAGGCCATCGGTGAAATCCCCAGTCCAGGGCAGCGGGCTGTTCGCCACGGGATTTGGACCGGGCTTTTCGTCGAGCGGGTGCCACCAGCGGCCATAAATGGTGTTGACCAGCGCCGGGCTGGTGAACGAGTACGGCCCGTCGCCGTGTTCGCCCAGCCCGTGCTTGACGACCACCGCCAGGTGCTGGTCGCCGCACAGGTGGACGGCGCGCACCCGGCGGATCAGGTCGAGTGCGCGGAGCCGGCCGCTCTGGGGCCAGCCGTTGCAATCGAGGTCGGCCAGCAGACGCTGGTTGCGTCCACCGTGCATGTGGACGGCGCCGCAAAAGGCGGTCTGCGACAGGACGACCTTGAGGCTCGTTCCCGTCCAGTCCTCGGCCCAGTCGCGCAGGAACTTCTCCTGTCGCTTGCCGAGCAATTCGAGCCCCGCCAGGTCGATGGACTTGGGATCGTACTTCGGGTCGTTGATATGGTCGGGGCGCGGCCCCATCTTCGGAATTTTGCCGTCCGGCCCGGATTTGAATTTGCGGTCTTCGAGGATGGCGAAGTCAACCCCGCCCAGCCGCAGCCGGGTGAAGTAAACCGTGATGCCGCGCTCGACGGGCGCTGGATCGACCGGGTCCGGCAGGTGCCAGGTTTGCTGTCTCTGCACCAGATTGACGTACTCGACCGGATAGAAATAGCCGCCGTCCGCGCCGTCGGGCCGCTTGCACCGTTTGCCGTTCTCGCCCCAGAGGTTGGGATGGCCAACGTCGTGATCGTCCGGAATGGTGATGGTCGGCCGGTCGCGGATGATGTCGCGGAATTGCAAGCCGAACTCAATCCAGCCGGCGGTGTGCTCGGTGTGCCGGTAGGTCTGGTCCCCGGCGAAGAAGAGCAGGTCCGGGTCCTGAGCCAGCAGATTGCGGACAATCTCTGGGCGTCCGCCGGTGGTGCGGCTCGAATTGCACGATAGGTTCGCGACGACGATCACGTCCTTGTCGAGCGGATCGCGGCGGATCACGCCCTCGAACATCGCCTGGCCGCCGTGCCGCACGCGGTACGGCACGCTCTTGGTCGCGTCCCATTCCTTGATGCGAAAATGGACGCTCCAGCCAGGGTACAGCACGGGCGCTTTGGCAGCTTCCACCCATTGCCCATCGCGCTGGAACTCCAGGCGGGCTTCCCTGCTTTCACCCGCCTTCAGCGGAAAGAGCTGCGCCGTGAGCTTCAGCACCCCGCCATCGCAGGTGTAAAGCGCGAAGGCCACCACCTGGTCGCGCGGGACATCCAGCGCTGGCGGCGGGTTTACCATCTTGTCCGGCTTCTTCGTCCACCAATCGCCGACGGCGAGCGAATCGAGATTCGGATACTCCGCGCCGAACGGTGCCGCCTCGGCCGCCAGTGCTTCCAGGGCCGTTCCGCCCACCGCCATCGCCCCCAGAGCGCCTACCGCTTGTTGGCCAAACTCGCGGCGCGTGGGCTGGCTGCACCGATCATGGTCGGGGGGAGGTTCGGCTGGCATTGGCTGCTCCGTTGGGAGTCGCTAGTTGGTCTTCAACGAATTGAACACGAGACCGCTCAGCAGCTTCGGATAGAAGTAGGTCGATTTAGGCGGCATCTTTTCGAGATTGCCCGCGATTTTCTCGACGTGGCCCATCGTCGCGGGCGGCACCAGCGCCGCCACCTGGCATTCCTTGGCGGCGACCGCGTCCGTGGTTTCCTTCAGCAGATGCACGTAGCGGCAGGTCGGTTGCCCACCGAAGACTTTCGGCAACAACTGCCCCAGGACCATGACGTGCAGCACGCTGACCGCCAGCCCGCGCCAGGCTGGGCTGTGCTCGGGAGCCAGTGCCGTCATCCAGGGCGCGGAGATCAGGCGGGCCGTTTGCCAGACGCCGTCCGCCGTGGTGCCGAAGCCCAGCACTTCCTGTCCGCCATCGGCCTGGATCAGTTCCCAGGCGTCGCGCGCGCCCTGGTCGCCCTG
>JAEUIF010000180.1 GCA_016795185.1 Planctomycetia bacterium
GGTTCGCACGGCGGACCGTACTGCTTGATCTTGAATCAGGAGTGCATCATGGACTGCGAACGCGCCGTCTGTCTGCTCAGCGCACAGATCGACCGGGAGATTGCGGCCGACGACCAATCGGCCCTGCAAGCACACCTGGCCGACTGCGCCACCTGTCGTTCCGTGGCGGAGTCTTTCCAGCTGCAAGACAGCGAGCTGCGCCAGGGCTTCCAGCCGCTGCGCGCCCGGGCCGAAGCCGTCGGCCAGCAGGTGGCCGCCGAACTGCGTCCGGCGACGACTCCGCCGACACGCTCGCCGAACGCCCGCTTCGCCCTCGTGGCGCTGCTCGGCACCGCGGCGCTGCTCGCGCTCGTCTATTACTGGCCGCAGACGCCGGCCCCCCGGCCGCGCATCGAGCCCACGCCGCACGTCGAGCTGGTCAGCGCTCCGAGCGGCCCCGGCTACCTGGCCGCCAAGCCCCGACCAGCCGCCCCCGCACCGCAACCGCTCACGGTCGGCGCCAGCCTGCAAACCCAGGCCGGCCAGCGCCGCCGCCTGAGCTTGCCAGACGGTTCGATTCTCTATGTCAACCAGCAGACCGCGCTGCAACTGGTGAGCGAACGCCGCGTGCTGCTGACGGCCGGCGAGGTTTATGTCGAGGTCGCGCCGAATCCTGAAGTGCCCTTCATCGTCGAAGCGCGGCAGCGCGAGGTGCGGGCGCTCGGCACCCGCTTCAGCGTCCGCGCCGAGGACGGCGGCCCGCGCGTGGTCGTCACCCAGGGCACCGTGCAGGTTTCCGGCCTGGGCAGCCTGCTCCACGCCGGGCAGCAACTCGCCCCCGGCGGCCGGGAAGTCAGCACCGCCCCGCGTGCTTCGTACCTCCTCGACTGGACGCGCGAACTCCTGGCCGCGGCGGAATCCGCGCTGGTGCCGAAGAGCGAGCACTGCGGCGGCAGCCTGGTGGCGCTGGACCCCAACGGCCAGCAGGCCAAGCTGAGCCTGCGCCAGTACCGCGTGGATGTGCATATCGAGGACGGCTTCGCCCGCACCACCATCGACCAGACCTACTTCAACCACCTGCCGCAGCGGCTCGAAGGCACCTTCTACTTCCCGCTGCCGCCGGACGCCTCGCTGTCGCGGCTGGCCATGTACGTCGTGGACGGCAACCGCTGTACGCTGAACGAAGGCGGCATGTGCGAGCGCAACGAAGCCCGGCAAATTTTCGAGTCGATCGTCACCCGCATGCAAGACCCCGCCCTGCTCGAATGGGTGGACGGCAGCACGTTCAAGATGCGCGTCTTCCCGCTCGAAGGCCGCCAAGAGAAGCGCATCATCCTCGGCTACACGCAGAAGCTCGATTCGCTTTACGGCCATACTTCCTATAGCTTCCCGGCCGGGCACAACATGGACCGCGTCGGCGACTGGTCGCTTTACGTCCGCGTCAAGGGCGCGGCGAAGCGCGCCTGGAAGTCGGCCACCCATCAGCTCCAGGCGCACGCCGACAACGGCGACCTGATCCTCGAAGACCAGGCCGAAAACGCCAAGCTCGACAAGGACGTGCAGCTGTCCATCGCCGACGCCGCCGACGCCCAGGGCGCGCGGTTCTCGCTCGCCGAGCACGAAGGCGCGAAGTACCTGATGCTCCGCTACCGGCCGGATTTGGCGAGTGCTAAACCGCAAGCGGTTTCACGGAAGAAGACCGACTGGGTCTTCCTGTTCGAGTCCGCCGGCGACCGCGACCCGCTGCTGGCCCGCACGCAGATCGATGTGATCCGCACCTTCCTGACCAATGTCAACCACGACGATACCTTCACGATCCTGACCGCCGCCACGCGCGTCGGCAAGATCAACGAGAAGCAGCCGGTGACGCCCGAGAACGTCAAGACAGCTTTGGAATCTCTGGAGAAAGTTCACCTGGTCGGCGCGCTCGATCTGGGCCAGGCGCTGACCGCCGCCGAACCGTTCCTGAAGAACAGTGCCAATCCGTGTCTGGTCCACGTGGGCACGGGCATCCCGGTGCTGGGCGAGCGCGGCGAGGACGTGCTGGCCAGGCGGTTGCGGGCGGATGTGCCCTACGTCGGCATCGGCGTCGGCAAGCGCTGGTCGCGCAGCTTCATGAAGCTGGCTGCCGAACGCACCGGCGGCGCCTTCGCGCAGATCAACCCGGACGATGAGGTTTCCTGGCGCGCCTTCGAGCTGTTCAGCACGCTGCGGACCGCGCGGCTGCAAGGCGTCAAGGTCGTCGATAACGCCGAGCAGGCCCGCTTCCTGACCTTCACGAGCACCATCGCCCAGGGCGAGGAAATCTGCGCCATCACTCGCCTCGCCGACGGCGCGGAACTGCCGACTTCGGTCAGCGTCGCCGGCACGCTCGACGGCAAGCCCTTCGCCGTGGACCTGCGCGTCAAGGACGTGGCCGACCAGGCCGGCTACCTGCCGCGCACCTGGGCCAAGCTGGAGATCGACCGGCTGCTGGCCGAGAACGCCGCGGGCAACAAGCCGCGGATCATTGACCTGTCGAAAAAGATGTACGTGATGACGCCCTTCACCTCGCTGCTGGTGCTGGAGAACGAAGCCATGTACCAGCAGTTCAACGTGGACCGCGGCCGGAAAGACCACTGGGCGCTGTACGGCTGCCCGCCGCACATCCCGATCGTCCACGAACCGCTGCCGAATCACGTCGAGGTCCGCCAACCGCCGGTCGTCAACGCACCCGCCGAGCAGAAGCCGTCCGCCGAGCAGGTGCTGCACACCGTGCTGGTCCGTATGCCGCCGCGTTTCTTCCAGGACCGCCAGGGCCGCCACTTCGGCCACGTGCTGACCGCCTGGCAACTGCTGCACACGGGCTACGCCGTGTCCGACTTCGGTTTCGACCATGTCAAGAAGACCAAGGAAATCGACAACCGCCTCGAACTATTCTTTGAAGACGATGGCGTTCGGCAGCCGGGCAACCGGTTGGGTAAGTTCGACCGGCGTCACGGCGGCTTGCCCAACGACCTGCCGATTATGCGGCCGAAGGCCGACCCGAAAGCCGAGCCGGCAGCCGAGCGCTTCGACGCCAAGGAGCGAGATTTCGGCCGCCTCGAGCGCAGGCAGGACATGCGTGCACTCCGGGAGGGACAGCAGAACCTCGACCGGCTGCTCCGCCGCCAGGACAGCCACCTGCCCCTCTATCGGCGCGGACCGGGATTTCAGAAAGACGATGCGATTCGCCTGGAATTGGCGGGTGATCCCCGCGGTTTCTTCGGCCGCGGCCTCGACGCAATGCGCGACATGGAAGAAGTCGGCTTCGCCGTCGGCCAGAAGGCCGCGGAAGGTCGGGGCCGTCGCTTTGGGAAGTTCCAGCTTGCCGAGGACCTGGACGGCCTGCAAGCCGTGCAGCAGTACATGGCCCAGCTGTTCGACGGCCAGGGCCGCGAGGTGCTGCACTACCACCGACCCACGTTTACCGGCGACGAGCGCGTCTTCTACGACCTGGTCAGCTACGCCCCCGGCATGAACACCCGCCGGGCGGACATCCTGGCCGTGCTGGAAGCCGAAGCGCAGCCGACGGAAACCTCGAAGCGCGGTGAGATCGACGCCGAGGCCCGCCAGCTCATCGACCGCGCCCGCCAGGCCGGCTGGGAGAAGCTGACCTTCGCGTCCCCCCTCGCCCCTGGCGGGAGAGGGGTCGGGGGTGAGGGGAACCGTACACCCCTCGCCCCTGGCGGGAGAGGGGTCGGGGGTGAGGGGAACCGTACACCCCTCGCCCTTGGCGGGAGAGGGGTCGGGGGTGAGGGGGATGGCAGCTTCAGCATCGTCTGTGACGGTGCTGGCCGCTACGTCTGGGAGCGGCACGTGCCCCACGGCCTGAGCGAGCGCGTCGTCTGCGACGGTCAAACGCTCTGGCACCTCTACCCCGAAATCGCCGTCGGCGCACAGCGCTCGGTCAGTCGCTTCCATCGCGCGGAGTTGTCCGCCCTGATCCCCTGGCTGCTGCCCACCGCCGACGACCTGGCCCACGGCGCGGACGTCAAGCACCTGGGCGAACGCACGATTCGCGTCGTGCCGCTGGGCGCTGTAGCCGCCCGCGACCAGGACGGCAAGGCCGTGCCGTACACCGTCACCGAGTATGTCTTCGAGCGCGACGGCCGGCTGGCCGAGCAGCGCGTCCGGCAGCTGCCGACCGATAAGCTGCTGAGCCGCGAAACCTACGCCGCCGACGGCACGGTGCGCCGCTTCGCCGCGGACGACAAGGAGATTGCCGTTGTCCGCATCCAGCGTGCAGCGGCCGATGCCCCCGTGCTGGCGCCGAAGACGGACGGCCTGCTGGTCCTGCCGTTGCCCTACCGCGAACGGGGCCACATCTACCGCGTCCACAAGATCAACGAGTTCAAAGACCTGAGCGATGTCGCCGCCCGGACGGTGCTGGCGTCGGACTTCGCCGCCGGCCAAAGCGGCGAAATGCTCCGCTTGCTGGCCGAACGCTATCAGGGCGACCTGAAGTCCGTCGGCATCTACACCCTGCTGGCCGCCAGCGGCGTGGATGTGAACGATCAGCCGGAACCGAACCGGCGCGGCCAGTACGACTGCCAGAGCGTGTTGACCCGCTACGGCAAGCAACCGCTGGCCCGCTACCTGGCCTTCATGAGCAACCACGGCCGCCGCCAGCAAGTGGGCGCGAGCAAGCTCGACCTGGCCGCGGACGGCCTCCTGGCCCGGTTGGCCGGCTTCCGCGACCTGTGGATGCCCTGGCGCAACGGCACCTATCCCAACGGCGACGAGCAGGCCCGCCGCAAGCAGTTCACCGAAGCCCTGGCTTTCGTCAAGCACCACGGCGCGTCGCCGCTGGCCTGGGCCATGCTGGATACGATCCTCAGCCGCGGCTACTGGAACGAGGCCGTCAAGCTCGGCCTGGCGGATGCGCTCCGCCAGTTCGAGAACGCCCCGAGACTGTCCTACAGCGTGAAGTACGAACTGGCGCGCCTCGCCCTGAACGACGACCGCGAGCGGGCGCGCCGCCTGTTCGCCGAGCTGTACCGCGACACGCTGAAGCAAGGCTGGCTGCCGCCCATCGACCATGCCATCCGGCAAGCCTTGATCGACGAACCGCTGCACGACGGCCAGAGCAACGGCTGGTTCGAGCTGGTCCGCCGCACGGTCGATGAGCTGTTCAAGGACCAGCAGGCCGAGGCGGTCCTGGCCCTGGCCTGGCAGGTCCGGCAGCACGGCGATGCCTTCCTGGCCGATGAAATGTTGCAACGAGTGCTGAGCGAAACCTCGGACGAGCAGCGCTTGGCCACGACGCTCGCCGTCCTCGGCCACTACTGGCAAACGGGCCAGGACGCCCGCGCCGAGGGGTTGCTGCAACCGTTCCTCGACGATGCGAAGACCGGCGATAACCCCGCCCTCTGGCGACTGGCCGCCGCCCTGGCGCAACGGCAGCAGAAGCTGATGCGCACGGTCCAGTGCCTCGACCGGGCGCTGGAGATCGAATACCGCCAGCTGCCCGAGGTCATCAATCTGCAAACGCTGCGGCAGGACTTCGCCGGCCTGCTGCAAGCCTACGCCAGCGTGGCCCAGACGTACCAGTCGCTCGAAGCCCGCGTGCCGGCGGACTTCAGCGCGAAGATCATCCGCCTGGCCGACCGCTGGCGGACGCTCGATCCGGACGGCACGCAAGCCTGCCAGTCCGCCGCGGTGGTCCTCCGCGCCGCCGGCCTGAAGGAACTGGCCTGGGACTACCTGACCACGCCCATCGCCCTGCGGCCCAACGAGGGCGGCACGTACCAGAGCCTGGCGCAAAGCCTCCAGGGGCAGAACGAAATCGACCTGGCCGACAAGGCGTATGCCCTGGCCTTCGAGACCGAGCCGACCAACGCCCAGCTGCTCTGGGAACGCGCCCAGATGCTACAGCAAGCTGGACGCCACACCGCGGCCCGCCAGGTCTACGCCCAGCTGGCGGACGGCAAATGGCAGCCCCGCTTCCACTGGCTCCAGCAGCAAGCCCGCTGGCAGCTCGGCCAGCGCGCCGGCCGCTAAGCGATCATGTCTGTCGTCTCTCCAGGCGAGCGGCGGGCGTGAGCCCGCTGTTCGTGCAGCCCGCAACTGGCGCTGCCAACAGCGGGC
>JAEUIF010000184.1 GCA_016795185.1 Planctomycetia bacterium
GCGAGCCAACGGCGAGCGCTGCGTCCGCAGCGCTCGCCGTTGGCTCGCGGCCAAACGTTTTGGTTTACGGCTGATCGGAATTGGTGCCGAGGACGCTGTCCCAGCGGTGCAGGCCGGCGGCGACCTTGCCGGCCTTGTTGAGGTAGATGTCGTCGCCTTCAATGCCGTTGTGCTGCGTGGGGCTGAAGCGGACATTGCCGCCGACGGTCAGCACGTTCTGCCCGCCCCGATGATTGAGGCTGGGGCCACGGCCGCCGTCCGGACGAATCTCCGGGCAATCGGCCATGATCGGCATCGCTTCAGCGCTCAGGGCCATGTCGCCCACTTCGCGGCGCAGGCCGCACAGGTCGCCGAACGGTCCCCGGTAGCCCAGCGAATACGCATAGCAGCCGCTCAGGCTGTTCAGCGCTTGCTCGCGCTCTTCGGGCGTCATCGCATCCAGCTGGTCGAAGGTGTAGTCCGGCAGTCGTTGCGGGCCGTTGGCCGGGCACCGGCTGCTGACCTGCGGCTTGTCGCCGAGCGAGCCCTGTTCACGCAGCGAAGCCAGAAACACGCCGGGCCGGTTGTACGGACCTTCGGCGGGCACCATCGGGTAGTAGCCATCATTCTGCCGGCTGTAGTCCGACAGCGCGAAGTGGAAATCGCGCAGGTTGTTCTGACAGGCGAGTTGTGACTGGTTCTCGCGCAGCCGCATGATGCCCTGCGTGCCGAGGAAGCCGACCAGGATAAGGATCGAGGCAGCCACCATGAGGTCCGAGCGACGCCACCAGCGGCGCTCCGGCCCGAGACCGCGCAGCTCCGGAGCGGGCGGCGGCTCGACGTGCGGCCGGCAGCGGTACTCGGCGGCCATCGCGATGGCCCCGTACGCCAGGCCCGGCGGCGGGGCGATCTCCTCCTTGTCCGCTTCCAGCGGCACCAGCGCCAGCTTGAGCGTGTCCAGCTTTTTTTGCGCTTCCGGATGGTTGCGCAAATAGGTTTCGACCTGCTGGTGCGAGTCCGCGTCCAAAGAATTCAGAAGGTAGCCGACCAGGTTTTCGTCCATGGCATTCAAGCTTCACCGAGAGAGGGTGCCGTGCTCCACGCCCCCTGGAGCTTCACCAGGGCGGCATGCAACCGCGATTTTACCGTACCCACCGGGACGTCCAGGACTTCCGCGATCTCGCGATACTTCAGCCCCTGGTAGTAAGCGAGCACCACCACCTGGCGCAAAAACTCCGGCAGCTGGTCGACGCTGGCGCGGACGCGCTGACGGCGCTCCTCGCCCTGCAACTGCTCCAGCGGGTCCGGACCCCGCGCCTCGATCACTTCGATCAGGGTTTTCGTCTGGCCATCGGCCAGCTCGCTCTTGCCCTGATCCAGGCTGATCGTTTGCCGGCGGCCCACGCGGCGCAGGGCGTCGATCGCCTGGTGCGTGGCAATGGTGTACAGCCAGGGCCGCACCGGCTTGCCGTGTTCATACGTTCCGATCTTGGTGTACAGTTGCAGGAACGTATTCTGGAACACGTCGTCCGCCAAGGTGCGGTCGCCGAGGTAACGTTGCAGGTAGCCAAACAGCTCTTTTTCGTAGCGTTTGACCAGGACGCCGAACGATTCGGTCTGCCCCAGGCAAAACCGGGACAGCAGTTCCTCGTCCGAGCAGTCGGTTAGCGAATCGCCCTGCACGCCTGGTACTTCTACGTCGCCGGTTGGTAAGGAGTTCGCCACTCTGCACCCATCTTTCCCATTTCCTTCATCAGACTGGAAAATCGCGATGCTGTCAAGCCGATGCCCTTCTCTCGTTCCCAGGCTCCGCCTGGGAATGCCTCACGCGAGGCTCTGCCTCGAAGGCCTGTTCACAGCCAGGATACTTGCTTGCTGCCTACAGGCCGAGCATGTCCACGAAGCCAGCAAAGTTCTCGGCCATGACGACCCAGTGGTTAGATTCGCCCCGGTCAGCCCACTCCAAGTGAATCACCCGTGGGTCCGACGGCCCAGATCGGTAATCGAGCAGGATCGGCGCGTCGGCGCCTAGCCCGAAGTCCGCGATCTCGAGCGCTGCCTCGGGCAGCAACTCTTGCAGCGCACCGAATCGACTGTAAAATTCCCGCCCATCGCCCGCCACGATCCGTGCGACCGTGTGGAAAGGCGGCGCGTACAAGCAAATGCTTCGCAGGTGGCGGTTGCGATTCTCGGCCACGCGAGAGCGTAGGTTCTGCTTCGATGCCTCGTCCACATTACGAGGCCACCTGCCCTCGGCCAACATGACGTTCAACAGGTCTGGGATCAAGAGGCCATCGACGACCATCCGCCCTCCGCTCGAAGGCCAACAACTATCCGCAAACTCGCCCCCAATCGCCTCCGGTCTCACATGATCGGCGCGCTTTCGCGAGGCGGAGCCTCGCGAGGTGCGTTCCCAGGCGGAGCCTGGGAACGAGGTTCAATTCGTTTGCTCACCGGCCTTCCAGCCAGGCATCGTTGCCGCTGTGCTGTTGTCGAAGGCGTTCCAGGGTTTCCGGCGACGGCTGTTCCCACAAGCCCCGGTCGGCTGCTTCGAGCAGGCGCTCGATCATGGCCCGCTCGGCCCAGGGATTGACGCGGCGCAGGAAATCGCGCACCCGCTCGTCGAACAGATACTCGGCGGCCAGACGTTCATACATCCAGTCGTCGAGCACCTCGGCGGTAGCGTCGTAGCCGAAAAGGTAATCGACGGTGGCCGCCATCTCGACCGCCCCTTTATACCCGTGCCGCATCACACCGGCCAGCCAGCGCGGATTGACCACGCGCGAGCGAAACACCCGGCAGGCTTCCTCGCGCAGCGTACGCGCTCGCACATCGTCGGGTCGGCTGGTATCGCCGAGGTAAGCTTC
This sequence comes from Planctomycetia bacterium, assembly GCA_016795185.1. GTDB lineage: Bacteria > Planctomycetota > Planctomycetia > Gemmatales > Gemmataceae > JAGVLI01. The sequence continues at coordinate 2,847 of JAEUIF010000184.1, forward strand.
CGGGGCCTGGCCGCGCAATGTACGCACGGCGGCGATCAGCCCGCCGTGAAACTGGAAGTAGTCGTCGCTGTCGAAAATATCGTGCTCGCGATTGTCCTGGTTCTGAGCGACCACTTCAATCTGCCCCAGGCGCAGCCGCAGTGCCTCGCGCGCTTCCTGGCCATCCTGCTCCGCGCCGGTGTAAGCATAGGCGCTCCAGGCAAGGTAGATATCGGCCAGGTCGGCGGCGGTCTGCCAGTTGCGCGCGTCGATGGCCGGCAGCAGGCCCGCGCCGTAAGCCCCCGGCTTGCTGCCAAAAACGCGCAGCGAGGCCAGCCGCTCGATTTCCTCGGAGGCGAGCGGCGGGCGTAAGCCCGCTGTTTCTTCGCCGGAACCATGATGCATCCGCGCCACATCCCGCGCCACGTTCGCCTTGATGAAGTTCCGATCCAGCGGTTCTTCCAGGTTCGCGACCAGCTGCACCGCGTCGTTGAGCAACTTCACCAGATTCGGAAACGCATCGCGGAACAGACCGCTGATGCGCACGGTCACGTCGATGCGCGGCCGGTCCAATTCGACGAGCGGAATCGGTTCGATCCCGACGACGCGCCGCTGCCCTTCGTCCCAGCGAGGCCGCACGCCGAGCAAACACAGCACGCAGGCGATGTCGTCGCCGCCGGTGCGCATGTTGCTGGTGCCCCAGATCACATAGGCCACGCTTTCGGGATACTGGCCGGTGCGCTCCCGATGTCGGTCGAGCAGCGCCTGCGCGGCGGCGCAGCCCACTTGCCAGGCGGTGGGCGTCGGTATGGCACGGATATCAAGTGAATAGAAATTCCGCCCGGTGGGCAGGATGTCGGCCGCGCCGCGCGTCGGCGCGCCGCTCGGCCCCGGCGGCACGAAGCCGCCGGCCAGCGCGGTCAGCACATGGTCGATTTCCTGATGGCACTGCTGCAAGCGTGGCCAGATGGTTTCCCAGAGGAATCGCAGGGTGCGCCGTGTCTGGACGAAATCATCGCCGCCGACCGCCGTGGCACCGTCCGCGATAAGCCGACGGGCAAGTTGTTGCAAGTATTCCACCACATCGCCCGCCGTGCGCAGTTCACCGCTTTCGCCAATGCTGCGGCCGAAGGGCGCGGCTGGGTCGCGCAGCAGTGCCGTGAAATCCGCGATTCCCTGGTCCGCCGCCAGCGCCTTCGGCAAGCCGAGAATCGCGCCGTGATCGACGCGCACCAGCGCCAGCAGCAGGTCGATCAGTTGCTCACCATCGGGCAACTTCCCCAGCACGTGCAGACCATCGCGAATCTGGGCTTCCTTGATTTCGCATAAATAACCATCGATGCGACCGAGCCAGGCCGGCAGTTGCTCGTCCGTCGGGTCTGCGGGACAGTCGAGGTCGCGGTGGAGTTGCGCCCGTTCGACCAGTTGGCGAATGCGCTCCAGGATCAGCGGCGTCTTGCCGGGGTCGAGGCTTTGCACCGCATGGTATTCGTCCAGCAAGGTCTCTAGCTGACGCAGCTCCCCATAAGTGTCGGCCCGCGTCATCGGCGGAATGAGGTGATCGACGACCACGGCCGCCGAGCGTCGCTTGGCCTGCGTGCCCTCGCCGGGATTGTTGATGATGTACGGGTAAATGTTGGGCAGGCTTTGCAGCACGACTTCCGGAAAGCAGGCAGCGCTGAGCGCCGCGGACTTGCCCGGCAGCCATTCCAGATTGCCATGCTTGCCCAGATGAATGACTGCATGAGCGCGAAAAACTTCGACGATCCAGCGATAGAAGGCGAGATAGAACGGCGGCGGCGGCAGATCGGGGCTGTGATAGACCGCCGCCGGGTCTTGATCGTAGCCCCGCGCCGGCTGGATACCGACGAAGATGTTGCCGAACAGCAGTCCCGGAATGGGAAAGCCGCCATCGTGAAACAGGGCCGACCGCGCAGCATCGCCCCACTGTTGCCGAATCTTGCCAGCGGCTTCACGAGCAGCGCCGGCCAGCCAGCGTTCGAGTTCGCCGGCCGTCACCCAGCCGGCGGGCTGCCGATGGGCGGTTTCCGTGGCGAACTCCGCATCCTGCACCGAAGCGGCAATCAGTTCCTCGATCAACTGCTGTCCATCGGCGGGCAGTGACGGCCCGATGTCATAACCTGCTGCGCGCAGGGCCAGCAGCAGGGCATGCAGGCTCGCTGGTGTATCCAGGCCGACGGCGTTGCCGACCCGCGCGTTCTTGCTGGGATAGTTGGCCAGCAGGATGGCGACGCGCTTTTCGGCGTTCGCCGTGTGCTTGAGTCGCGTCCAGTGGCGCGCCAGGTCGGCGACGTGGTCGATGCGATCCAGACGCGGCTGATAGCGCACCAGGTCCGTTTGCAGGACGGCATCGTGCATCAGCGTGTTCTTGAACGAGACGGCCGTCGTGATGATCCGGCCATCGAATTCCGGCAAGGCCACGTTCATGGCGATGTCGCGCGGCGACAGGCCGGCGATGTTCGCCGCCCAGACGTTCTCGCTGCTGGAACAGAAGATCGCTTGCAACACCGGAACCTGCTGGTGAGCGGCGAGCGCTGCATGGTGAGTAGTCAATGCAAAGCTGGTGGTGACGATCAGCACATCGACGAGGTTGTCGGCAAGCAACCCGCCGTCCAGCACCGCGCCGAGGTGTGGCCCGAAGACTGGCAACACATTCAAGCCGCGCTGCTCCAGGGCCGCGATCAGGGCATCAATCGGAGCCAGATTGCCCGTAACCCAGTGGGCGCGATAGAAGGCTAGCCCGGCCGTCGGCTTTGCTACGTCACGGCGCTGCCGCCAGTCGTCGAGGCCGAGCGCTGCCGCTTCGCCGGGTTGGTAGATGCCGACATCGGGCAATGCCTGCGGTTCTGAACCGCCGAAGGCCGTGCCCAGTAGCGCATCGGCGAGGAAGCGCAGCAGGGCCGTCGCATTCCCGACGCCGCCCGCGACGCAGTAGCGCCAGGCCGCATCCGCGACCGGCAGCGGCACCGTGGACAGTCGGGCTAAGTCGAGGTCGGGCTGAGCATCGCCCGGCAGGCACAGCAGGGCCAGGCCGCGCGCCCGAGCCAGCAGGTGCAGGGCTTCGAGTTGGTCGCGCCAGTAGGCGACACCGCCCAGCAAACGCAGCACGACGATCCGGCTTTCGGCCAGCACATCGTCCAGGTAAGCATCGAACACGCGCTGCTGCCGCAGTCGGTCCAGGTTCAGGGCGCGGATGCTCGGAAAGCCAGCTGGCAGCGACTGGACCGCCGCCGACCAGGTGAGCAGGTCGGTGTCGGCGGCGCTGAGCAGCACGATGTCGGCGGGTTCCTGCGCGATGGGCGCGAACGGTTCGGAAGAATCGTCGCCGGGCCAGCGCTCGAAGCGCAGGTGCGACAGTTCAGCAGGCAACGGCAACACCGTACCGCGTTCCTTGCACTGGCGCGCCCAGTGGACCAGCACGGCGTAGTCTTCGCGCGTCGTCAGCCGGCCGTACCACGCTTGCTCGGTTGGCGTGACGATGGCGCAGACGTTCGGCAGATCGCACGGCCCCAGGCAGCCGGACACGGTGAGTTGCACATGCTTGTTGAGTTTCTCGCCTTTCCAGATGGGCTTGAGGTAATC
>JAEUIF010000185.1 GCA_016795185.1 Planctomycetia bacterium
CGCGGCTAAACAGTTGGAAGTCGCTCTAGTTCGTTATACCCTTCGTGATCCCCATGAACACATCTTCCAGGTCGATTTCTTCCTCTTTCAGCATCCGCAAGCGGAATTGATTCGAGACCATCATCTCGGCGATGAAGCTGCCGTCCATCTTGCCGTCGTGCAGCGTCACGATCAGGTAGTCCTCATCTTCCTTGTACTCGATGCTCTGCACTTCCGAGTGCTTTTCGAGCAGTTCGCGGGCCATGCCGTTCAGGCCGTTGTTGACCGCGACGTGGAAGACCGCGTGCTTGCGTACTTGCCGAATGGCCGACTGCACGTCGCCGTCGAAGAGCAGCTTGCCGCGCTCGATGATGCCGATCTTGTTGCAGATGTCGGCCAACTCGGGCAGGATGTGGCTGGACACCAGGATCGTCTTGCCCATGTTGCGCAGTTCTTTGAGCAGGCCGCGCATCTCGATGCGGGCGCGCGGGTCGAGGCCCGACGCCGGCTCGTCCAGGAGCAGTACCTGCGGTTCGTGCAGCAGCACGCGGGCCAGGCCGAGACGCTGCGTCATGCCGCGCGACAGGCTCGTCACCAGGGCTTCGCGCTTGTAGCCGAGGTCGACCAGTTCCAGCACCTGCTCGCACTTGCGGCGGCGTTCCGGTCCCTTGATGCGATAGGCGGCGGCGAAGAACTCCAGGTACTCGATGACCTTCATGTCGTCGTAGACGCCGAAGAAGTCGGGCATGTAGCCCATCAGCCGGCGGATTTCCTTGGCACCGTTGTAGATCGAGTAGCCGCAGACCGTGGCTTCGCCCCAGGTGGGGTTGAGCAGCGTGGCCAGGATGCGCATGGTCGTCGTCTTGCCGGCCCCGTTGGGGCCGATGAAGCCGTAGACGTCGCCCTTTTCCAGCTTCAGGCTAAGCCGGTTCAGGGCGTACAGGTCGCCGTACATCTTGGTCAGGTCGCGGGTCTCGAGCATGGTCGCTCCAGTAATTGGCAAAACCGCAAGCGGTATTCGCTATTTCCGGACGGGAATGTAGACGCGCACGAAGGTGTCCTGCTGCATCGCGCCGTCGAGCCGGGGCCGCGTGACGCCCGAACCGGGCAGCGCCCCGAGCCAGAGGCGGCTGGGCGCGGTCAGGTCCGTATTGACCGCCTCGGCGTCGCCCTTCTTGGCGGCGAGCCGCACGACCAGCATGGCCTCGTCGCGGCGGTCGAGTCGCACGGTCTGATCGAGCAACCGCAGATTGCTGTTGCGCTCGTTGGCATTGACCTTCAGTTGCTCCTGGAAGAACAGCAGGGCGCGCATGGTGTGGTCGAGGTTATTGAAGTTCTGCGCGTAGCGGTTGTAGCGGCCGTAGTATTGCTGGTTGTTTTGGTTGATGGGCTGCGGGATGTCGTTGAACCAGGTGCTGATCTGCATCGCTTCGCGGTCGCTGGCGGTGTTGACGTTGCGCGGCGTGCCGGCGGTCAGCGGGACTTTCACCGCCCGGTTGTTGTAGATCAGGTAGGCTTCCTTCAGTTCCGGCGCGATAGCGGGATCGGTCTGGCCCGGCAGCCAGGTGATCTGGCCGACCACGTCGGGCGTGTCGGGCGTGTGCCGCAGCGTGGCGGCGAACAGCGGCTGATCGGGGTTGACGGGGGATAGCCAGGTGCTGGAGAAGGATTTCGTGCTCCAGACCTGGATTGGCACACCGCGCAGTCCCACGGCAGCAGCCTCGTAGTCGTAGGCGCGGCGGAACAGGCTCTGGCCGCGGGTGCGGTTGCCGTAGCGGTCGGTGTCCGGTCGGCCCAGCCAGCTGACGACGACGTTCGGTGCCTTGTCGGTGCCGTCGCGCGGCGCGGGCGCCCAGGTGCCGGGCGCTGGCTCCACGCCGATGGTGTAGTGCTGGATGCGCGGGCTGAAGAGCGTGAACCAGGTGTTGCCGACCATCTGTGGATTGGCCGTCGTCAGGTCGAGGTCCACCAGGTCGACCTTGCGGATGCGCAGGTCGTTGCCCTTGATGTGATAGGCGGCGAAGTAGGCCACGGCGCTGACCAGCAGCACCACGGTGGGGAAGGTGATCCAGGTCAGTTCCAGACGCTTGACCAGCTTCTTCAGGATGAAGTAGTCCAGGGGGCCGACCACCAGGATGTAGATGAAGATGAACAGCGCCACCCAGCCGAACGAGATGACGGGCACCTCCTCGAAGTTTTCGAGGTAGCTGTAGAGCTGGCTCTGCAACTGCGGGTGCGAATACTCATCCATCATCCAGGGCTGGAACGGCTGGCCCTGGTTGTCCGGGTTGACCTTGTGAAAGACCGCGCCATATTGCCAGCTGCGGCGCTTCAGTTGTCCCCAGAAGTCCGCTTGATTCTTCCAGTCCGTGAAGGGGCGCTGATCCAGGTCGAAGCCGACCACGGTGACGCGGCCCAGGCCGGCGGAACCCTGGACGATCAGTTCGCGGCCCGGCTTGCCCTTGTCGTCGAGGGTGAACTCGCGCAGCAGCACGGCGAGTTCCCGTCCGGGCCGACGCTCAAACACCGCCACGTCCAGCGGCGCATCGGGCAGCGGTCCCACCGGCGCGCCGTCGCCCTGCCATTCGGCGCGGAGCTTGGTGATGGGTTCGGCTTTGACGATCTTGACCGGCAGCAGCGTTTCGATTTCGGCCATCGCGTTCAGCGCGTCGTGATTGCGGCCAGCGCAGACGACCAGGTTCCCGCCGCGCAGCACCCATTCGGCGAGGGCTTCGCGCCGCCGCTGGTTTTCCTCGTCATTGTCCGCCAGGCGCGTGATGAAATCGCGCTTGCCGGTAGCCAGGATCACCAGGTCGAGGCCGTCGTAGCCGTACCAGCGCTGGGGCAACTGATGGACGGCGTCGGCGAACATCAGGTGCTGGCGGTCGTCCGCGAGATTGGCATTGGGACCGTTTGGGTTGACCGGATTATTGGGGTCGGGGTCGTTCCGGTTCATGGTCAGCCGGAAGGCCGGCAGCCGAGAACCGACCGCCAGGTAGAGCACCTGGGTCGCATCGACGCCCGTGTGCTGGTTCATCGTCGGCGGCGTCTGGCTGATGATCTGGTCGCCATAGCGCAGCTGTACCTTCAGCTCGCTGGTCATGCTGGCCGGCTTGGCGAACGTGAACACGGTGAACTGGCCATTCGGCCCCAGTTCGCGAAGCGGCACCGTGACCGTGTAAGCAGTTTGCGCATCGTCCGGGTCCGGCGTCTCGACGATGACGTCGATGCGGCCTTCGTTGCCCTTGAGTCCCTCGCGGCCCGCTTGAATATCGACGAAGACGGGCGTCCACGCGCCCGCGCGAAACAGGTGCGGCCGACTGCCTTCCTGCTCGACGTAGCTGCCGGGATAGCCGACCCGCACGTTCGCGATTTGCAGGCGCGGCGGCTGCTGAGCAAAGGCGGTCGTGGGCAGCAGCAGGACCAGGGCGGCCAGCAAGGATCGACGCATGATGAATCCCCGAAGACTGGCAATTGGAACGTCAACGGCAGGAATTCGGGTGCCATGCCCACGGCTGTGCGTGGGCATGGGGAGTCCAAACCCCAGCCTGTGACCTTGATTCGGCCGCCAGAACCCCATGCCCACGCAAAGCCGTGGGCATGGCGCCTCGGGCCAGATCTCGGTTGTCAACCCACTACGGCTTCTCCGACGGTGCGCAGGCACAGGGCACTTTCCCACAGCCCGGGCAGCCGGTGCCGTACTTCGCTTGCAGCGCAGTTTCGAGATCGACTCCGGCAACGTTGGCCAGCGTGGCCAGCCAGGCGAGCACATCGGCGAACTCGGCGGCGCGTTCCTGCGGCGTGCCGCTGCGCAGGGCCGCAGACAGTTCGCCGACTTCCTCCATGAACCACATGAACGTGCCTTCGATGCCGCGCTGGCGGTCCTTGTCGCCGAAGGTCGATTGAATCAGAGCCTGGAGCTGCACGAGAGACAGGGCCATGCCACACCAGCTTGCTGCCTGGGGCGAGCAAGATGTGCCCGCCTTCGTCCTATTCGATGCGCAACCGGCGATCTTTAACTAATTTTCGAGGATTTTTTTCAGCTTGTCGAACTCGGCTTGCTTCTTCTGGCCGAGCAGGGAGTTCAGGACGACTTCGCGCACCTCGACGTCGCGGATGTCAATTTCGAGTGCCTGTCGGCCGACCTTCTCGGCCTCGGCGTGCTTGCCGGCGTCGAATAACATCTTGGCCAGCCGTTTGCGGATGTCGAAATCGTCGGCGTCGGCGAGCACCAGGTCCTGCATGACCGCCATCTGCTTGGCGCGGTCGCCTTTCTGGGCGTAGACGCGGACCAACTCCGTGAGCCACTTGCTATCGGTCGGCTGGGCCTTGCGGCCGAGTTCGTAGGTCTCGGCTGCCTTGTCCAGGTCCTTGTTCTCGAAGTAGAGCTTGCCCAGCAGCTGCACGATCTTCGGTTCCGGCTGCTTCGGGTCGAGGGCCGCTTCGAGCAACCGGCGGGCCTCGGCGTCGTCGCCGGCCGCCAGCTGGAGGCGCGCCTTCACGTAGTTCGCCAGCGGGTGGCCTTTCTTCTTTTCCAGCACTGCCTCGACCAGCTTGCGCGCCTCAGTGTTGCGCCGCCGATCGACGTACTGGTCCGCCAGCTTTGCGGCCAGTTCGATGTTGCCGGGGTCTTTCTCGTAGGCGTCCTGGAGCTTCAAGAAGGTCAAAGGCTTTTCCGCCGGCTGGCCCTTCAGCGACTTCACCAGGTCTTGCAGGTAAGCGAGGTAGCCTTTTTCCAGGGCGGCCTTGTCGGTCTTGCAGACCTTGGAGATCGCCGCCTCGGTATCCAAACCGTCGGCGTAGGCTTTCAATAACTGGACGATGGCCTGCGGCCCATGCTGCTTCTGAATGTACTCGACGTAGAGCAGGCTCTGGCAATACGCCTGGTGCCATTCGAGCGGCGAGCGCGGCCGGATAAAACCGAGGTGGATGTTGTCGAGGTTCATCAATTCGCCGGCTGGCACCTTTTCCATCAGCAGTTGGTTCCACGACTGCGGCCGGGGAAAATTCTCGTGCTGCACGGCCAGCCCTTCGGTCAGCCAGTGCGGACACTGGAAGCCGGTCTGCTCCAGGTTGAAGATGTGGACCAGCTCATGGCGCAGCACGCGCATCCAGTTGAAGGGCTTGCCGACGCCCTTGCCGGTCGGCGAGACCATCGCGAACATCCGGCCGGTGCAGGCGCCGATGGTGTGCAGGTCAGGCAACGCCACCACCCGGCCGCTGAACATCTCGTGGTTGTTGAAAACCTCGACGAGGATCGGGCCTTTCGGGCCGTATTCAAACTTCTTGGCCAGCTCGGCGTACATGTCTTCCAGCTGATCGGCCATGTAGCGGGCCAGGGCGCGGTCGGTCTTGGCGTCGAAGCGTAGCTCGAAGTGCTCGGTCTTGATGGTCTCGTACTTGTCGAGGTGTTTCAGCACCTTGAGGGTGTTGGACACCAGGACGTTGAACGGGTCGGCGTCGAATGCCTTTTGCAGCAGCGGCCGTGCTTCCTTTTCGCGGCCCAGGCGCATCAGCAGCAGGCCGAGACTGTTGTGCGCTTCCGGGACCATCGGCCGGAGTTCGATGGCCTTCTTGAAGTAGCTCTCGGCGCTGTCGTAGTGGCGGCGCTCCTCCAGGCAATCGGCGAGTGCTTCGTAGAAAACGCCCGGTTTGGGATCGTGCTTGACGACCTCCTGCACCAGCGCGTCGAAGTCCGCCTGCTTCTTTTGCAGCAGGTAGCACGCGGCGACGCGCCCCAGGGTACGTTCGTCGCGCGGGTTGATCTTGCGCGTCGTTTCGAGTTCCTTCAGGGCCGCTTTCAGGTCGCCGGTAGCCAGGTGCAGGTCGGCGCGCAGGTGCAGTGCTTCCGCCAGGTTCGGATTGATCTTCAGGGCGCGCTCGGCGAGTTGCTCGGCTTCGCGAATCTCGAACTTCGATAACGCGATCCGGGCCTTGCCGACCAGCGGTTCCGCCGCGTTGGGATTGATCTTCAGCGACTTGTCGAAAGCTTGCAGCGCTTCCGGCCGGTTGTACTTTTCCAGCAGCAGCATGCCGGCCTGGTACTCGGCGAGCCAGAAGTCCTTGTCGTTCGCCAGGGCATCGCCGTAGACGTCGTTCAGGATGGTGCGGAACTGGTCCGAGAGATTGTGCCAGCGGGCGTTTTCCGCGCCGGCCAGGCCGACGAGCAGCAACGCATCGGGGTCCTTGATGTCCATGTCCGCGTTGCTGCGCTGGCTGTAGGTGCGGACGAACCAGCGGCATTCCGCATCGGCCTGCTTGTGGTCGGCGCGGTCGCGATAGACCTGCGCGCGCACCCAGCGGGCGGCGAAATGGTCCTTGTCGCTGGCAAGCGCCTGCTCGGCCGCGGCTTCGGCATCCTTCCATTGGCCGTGCAAGTAAAGGAGTTCCGCGCGGCGGGCGAGCAGGTCGGCGTTCTTGGGCTGGTCCTTCAACGCTGCGTCGATGACCGCCAGCGCCTTGCCGTACTGCCCTTCGCTCTGCCAGGTCTGGCTGACGCCGATGACCGCCGGCACGCCGAACTTGGCGTCTTTCGTCAATTTCTCGAATTGCGCGCGCGCCTCCTCGTAGTTGCCGCGCAGCCAGCGTTGCCGGGCTTCGCGATACGCGGGACCATCCGCGCGGGCCAGGGAAGCGATGCCGACGAGCAGGCAAATGGCGCAGAGAGGTCTCATGGAGGGCGTCCCTGAAGAATGGGGAAGCGATCCTGAGATGTAGGGTAGCGGGGAATGGGACGGAACGCAAGCAACCGCCGCTGGCGGCTTCGCACCGGCGCTTTTCACGGAGTCGGCTGCGTCAGCACCCCGGCGGCGAACTGCTGCCGGACCCAGTCCCGGAATTCTCGAATGAGCGTGTTTTCCTCGGTCAGATGGAGCGAGCCAACAAACCGAGTAATCTCCGCAGCGGCGAGACCCGGAAAGCTCAGGCTGATTGGTTGCTGTACGTACTTTTGATTGACGGCCAGGACATGAAAACTGACCATGCCGTCTCGATAACGCCAGACTTCCGGGACGTTCAAGGTCGCATAAATTCCCAGGCGATTCAGCGAACTGCGCGTCACATCGACTTCGATCGCCAGGTCGGGCGCGGGATCGGTGCGCAGGTCAATCCGTTCCTTGCCGCGTACTCGATGTTCATTCGTGATCCAGTAGCAATTGTCGGGCTCGAGACCGCGCTGTTTCTTGCGCCGCTTGAAGGTCGTCGAGCCGCCGCTTGCGATGGGCAGCAGCAGTTCCTCGGTCAAGACCACGACCATGCGGCCCAGTAAGTAGGCGTAGCGTTCGTGTCCGAACGTGACGTTCATGATTTCAAGGACTCCCCGGTCGTAGGTGAGTCGGTAGCCACGCCGGTCCCTGAAGGCTCGCAGGAAACGCAAGTAGCCTGTCCAGTCCACGCCATAGATCACCAGGCGTTCCGGTTCGGCCAGTTTGGCTGTTTTGCCCATCGGCATGGCTCTCTCGACCCAGGCTGGCGGAAGTCGCTTGCCGGTTTTAGTTTACCGGGCTGCCTGGCGGCTCGCAATCGGTGGGCATTCGCTCGATGGCACCGCCGCACCCGGCGCGTTATATTTCGGGGTGGCCTTCGCCTTCCCTGGCAATCGCCCTGGAGCCCGCCGCACATGAACCGCACCGCCGTCGCTCTGTTCGCCGTTGCCGCCCTCGCCTGCTCGGGTTGCCTGGACTTCGACCGGCAGACGATGCACATCCTCATGCCCCAGGGCCGCGATGAACTGCATGCAGTCTTCATCTACGAGGGACTGCACATTAACGGCTCGCAGCAGAACCACGTCGCGCGGGCCAAGGAGGAACTCAAGGACCTGGTCAACGGCAAGGCGCTCTACCTCGGCAACCACATGCTGCGATTCCACCTCACGGAACTCAGCGACGACCGCATGAAGCCGTTGCAGACCTTGCTGGCCAAGCATCTGTCACTTCAGGACGGTGTGCTGTTTCTCGACGACCGGGCCAGCTTGAACGCTAGCCAGACGATTCGCATCCGGGAGTTGACCGCCTTCGTCCAGGGATTGAACGAGTTCATCGCGGGTGAATTCGCCCACAGCGTTGCGGAGCAGCGTCTCAACCCAGTTGGCGACTTCTATGATGCCGAGACGCTGGCGCTGATCGAGCGGGCCATCCAGGACAAGCACGTCTGGCTGAGCTGCGAGCCAGGGCGCATCAGCTTCACGATGCCGGCCTCCGATGCGGTGATCGCCCGCTTCAAGCGGCAGATCAGCGGGGCGGACGATGTGGACCGCCTGCGGAGCCTGGCCGATACCATGCTGCCCGATGGCCTCGCCGAGTTCCGTAAGGCGCTGACCGAGGCGGCAGCGAATCGCGAGACCATCGCTGGTCTGCCCTGGAGCTTTCAGCATGGGCGCAAACGCTTCACGGTTTCCCTGGGCGTCGGCGAGGGCGAACCCCTGCATCTGGTGTGCAAGTCGGGCACGCGGATGCAAGCCTGGGATGGTGAACTGGTCAACTTCGCCCGCAATTCGCAGCTGCCGGTGCGCAAGGATTTGACGGTCCAAGGGCAAATTGAGAAATTGCAGCGCGAAGTGAAGGATCGGTAGAATTAAGCGCGCTCAGCGCCTGTCTCGCCCCGGCCGAATAAACCGCCAACTTGCCCTTGACTTGCGCCGCCTTTGTCGGCACCTTTAGGGCCTAGCCTTTCTCACACCGACCAAGGAGGGTCGAGCCATGTTCTACCAAACCGAAGCGAAGCCGCAGGGTTGGCGCGCAGTCGCCATCTTCGAGGACCGCAGCGAACGCCTGCTCTACGTCGGCCGTTCCTCGACCCAGGTGCGCGCTGGGTTCATGCAGCCCTTCCTCGAAATCCTCGACGACGAGGAACGCGACCAGGTGAAGTCGATCGCCTTGCAGCGCTGGCACGGCGCGCCGGACTCCGGCCGCTGGATGCACCAGTCGGCCCTGCCGGTGCCCACGACCGCCAAGGTCGCCCGCAGCGCTTGAGCGCTCCCCTTCCCGCAGCCCAACGCTTCTGGACTTTGGCCGTCCGTTCGCCTGACCCGCCGAGCGGGCGGCCAAAGCGCATTTCCACTCTCGGATCGTCCTCTCCGTTCAGCGCACCTTCGCCTGTTTACCCGGTCATTCGCGTCAGGGTGAATGGTGGAATTGAGCTTACGGGCCTTGCAATTGCGCCGGAAAACCCGAACAATGATAAAGGATGGACAGAATGCGCTGATTGCTGCCCACCCGCCCCCAGACCATGAGGAAACCAATGACGCCGTACAGCTCCTTGTGCGATGATTTTGGGGTCTATGTATATCTGAACACGAAGATGGATTTGCCGACGGGCCGCGAATCGGTGCTGCACTTCTTCGACTCGCTGCAAAAGACCTTTCCGCAGATGACGGACTTCGAGGTGCGGGACAACGGGGAATACGTGCTGGAGGAAGACCGGGAACAGGGGAGCTATCGCTGGGTGACGCTCGAAGGCCGCCGGCTGAGCACGGGCTACGTCAATCCGCCCGACCTGGAAGCCGCCGATTCTCAGCACGACCGCATTCTGGAAGTCGCTCCTTACTACCTGAACTTCAGTCCACTGGATTGCGAAGCCCTGGACGTGCTGTTCGCCTTCGACTTCATGTACAGCGGCAACCATGATGAGGTGGTGGCCGAGGCCCTGGGCTTCAATTCGTCGCTTGAAGGGCTGGTGCAGATTCCTGGCGCGCGGGTCATCAACTATGAACCGGCGGTGATGCTGTCGCTCGACGATTCGTTCCGCCAGCAATGCCGGCTGGCCATCGAGACGCGCACCAACACCTATCAAGTGCGGACGGGCCAGTTCCCGGAAGCGCCGATCAGCGTCTACTTCACCGTTCGGCAATACTGGGGGCGCGGACCGTTCAAGACCTTTGGCGAATCGTACAAGCACCAGCGCAAAAAGGTCCAGGAACTGGTGGATGCGCACATCATTCCGGGTGTCGTCCGGCCGCTGGCCGAGGCGATCGAAGCGAAGCAGTAGCGAGCATTCAACGGCGAGCGGCGGGCGTTAGCCCGCTGTTGGAACCGTCAGCGGTGTGAAGCCGTTAGCGGACGGTTCCAACAGCGGGC